>JBEKKG010000579.1:0-5367 GCA_050010835.1 Planctomycetota bacterium | reverse complement strand
GGACAGACAGGCGGGACGCCTGCACCACAAGCAGGCGGGACGCCTGCGCTCCCAGTTCGCACTCTGCTCGAAGATCCCAATGGCGTCATCCGCGATCCGGATGTCTCGCACGATGGGCAGCGCATCCTGTTCGCCTGGAAGAAGTCGGATCGCCAGGACGACTACCATCTTTATGAAATGGACGTGGCGTCGGGCCAGTCGCGGCAGCTCACTTCCGGGCTGGGATACGCCGACTACGAAGGCAAGTATCTCCCCAACGGCGACATCATCTTCAGTTCCACGCGCTGCGTGCAGACGGTGGATTGCTTCACGACCGAAGTCAGCAACCTCTACACCTGTGACAAGGACGGCAAGCTGCTGCACCGGCTGGGATTTGACCAGGTGCACACCAACTATCCCACCGTCCTGAACGACGGCCGCGTCGTCTACACGCGCTGGGAATACAACGACCGCGGCCAGATTTTCGTCCAGGGCCTGATGCAGATGAACCCGGATGGCACGGGGCAGACTGAGTTCTATGGGATGAACTCCTGGTTCCCCACCACGCTCATGCACTCGCGCGCCATACCGGACTCGAACAAGGTCATCTCCGTCGCCGGCGGCCACCACACGCGCCAGACCGGCAAACTGGTCATCGTGGATAACCGCCTGGGCTTTGAGGAGAATTCGGGCGTCCAACTCATCGCCCCCGTGCGCAAGACTGAGGCCGTCCACGTGGACGGCTACGGTCAGGACGGCGAGCTCTTTCAGTACCCCTACGCGATTTCCGAAAAGGAGTACCTGGTCACTTACACACCTTATGGCTGGGCGCGCCAGCCGGTGCTCTTTGGCATCTACTTCATGGACAGCGACGGCCACCGCGAGCTGCTTGCATGCGACCCCAAGGTTTCGTGCAACCAGCCCGTGCCGCTGGCGCCGCGGGCTGTTCAGCCAGTCCGGCCCAACTCCGTCAACTACCGCAAGACCACCGGCACCTATTACATGCAGGATGTCTACGCGGGTCCGGGCCTGGCGGGGGTTCCGCGGGGCGCGATCAAGAAACTCCGCGTCGTGGCGCTGGATTACCGCCTGGCCTTGATCGGAGGCAACGGCAACGGGGGCCCTGCCGGCGGCGCGTTCGTGGCGACGCCCGTCTCCATCGGCAATGGCACTTGGGATGTTAAGATCGTCCTGGGCGATGCCACCGTGTACGAGGACGGTTCGGCCTTCTTCGAGGCGCCTGCACGGACGCCGGTTTTCTTCCAGGCGCTCGATGAGAAGGGATACATGGTGCAGAGCATGCGCAGTTGGTCTACTCTGCAGCCGGGTGAGAACGCCGCCTGCGTCGGATGCCATGAGAACAAAGGGACAACTCCCCTTCCGCCGGCCAAGCGGACTTACGCGCTGGCCGCCGGGCCGCAGAAGCTGCTGCCTTTCTACGGTCCCGCGCGCGGGTTCAGCTTCCCCAAGGAAGTGCAGCCCATCCTGGATCGCCACTGCATCGCCTGCCACGATGACCGCTCGGCCAGCCGGAATAAAGAGGCCGCATTTTCCGCGGACCTCAAGAACGCCAAGACCCTGGTGGCGCTGGAAGGCGTCTGGCAATTCACCACCGCCGCTCCGGCCGCCGGTTGGGAAAAGCCCGAGTTCGACGCCGGCAAGTGGCAGAGCGGCAGGGGCGGCTTCGGGACCAAGGGCACGCCCGGCGGCGTCATCAACACCGAGTGGAAATCGGCGGACATCTGGCTGCGCCGGGCAGTTGAACTGCCGGCCGGCGTGGACCCGCGGCAAATGGCGTTCTGGTTCTCGCATGACGAAGACGTGGATGTGTTCGTCAACGGCGTGCGCGCGGTGTGTGAGACCGGCTATATAACCGCCCCGAAGGCCTTCCCGCTGCCGCCCGCCGCGCTCAAGGCCGTCAAGCCGGGCAGTAACATCCTGGCCGTGCACTGTCTCAATACTGCCGGCGGGCAGTACATTGACGTGTCACTCGTCGCCACCGGGGCACCCCAGGCGGAGCCCAAGGAAGGCAAGTCCTTCAGCCTGCTGGCTGCCGAGACCCCGGACAACCACGCCAAGCGCAAGTGGAGCGACGCGTATCTGGCGCTCACCAACGCGCCGCGCGGCGAAGAGGCGCGCGGCAACCAGAGCGACCTGGTCACCTGGATCAATGCGCAGTCGGCGCCGCCTCTTCAGCCACCCTACTCCACAGGCGCGGCCAAGAGCCGGCTGCTGACGCTGCTCGAACAGGGCCACTACAAGGTGAAGCTGTCGCGTGAGGAACTGGAGAAGATCGCTTGCTGGATTGACCTGGCTGTCCCTTATTGCGGAGATTACCTCGAAGCCAACACCTGGTCGCCGGACGACATGAAGCACCACGAACGCCTGCTCCAGAAGCGCAAGGCGCAAGAGGAGCTGGAAAGCAAGAACATCGAGGAGCTGCTCAACAGCCACCTGGCAGAAGGCAGGAAGTAAGGCGCGGGATGCGGGATGCGGGGTTCGCGGTGCGGGGTTCGTGGAGCGCACCCCGCGCCCCGATCCCCGAACCCCGCGCCCCGCTTCCCGCTTTGCTTGAACCTGTCCCGCGGCACTCTATGATGCAGGCTTCGCGGGGGTGGCATCTCAGGCAGGGCGGTTGTGGACGATTCTGTAATCAGCTTGGACGAACAACATCTGGAAAAGCCAGCCTCTCAAGGCGCCGTTGCAGCCCGCGTGGAGGAGGCGCCCGCGCCTGCCTTGGTAGGACAGGCCTCCGGCCTGTCCGGACAGCCGGGACGGCTGTCCCACCCGGACGAAGAACCGGCTCACGGGGAGCTCACGGCGACCTCCAAGGGCTTCTATCCTCCTCCGGCCCCGGCCGTCCTGCGGCGCAGCCTGATCTTGTCCGCCGTGGCCAGCTCGCTGGGTTCGATCTTCTTCACCATCATCCAGGGGACGATCTTCAACTTCTTCCTGGAGGACCTCGGGCTGCGCGAGCGGTTGCCTTACTTCATGGGGCTCTGGTGTGTGGCGAGTCTGGGCATGCTGGCCGGCTCGTGGATTCAGGGGCGCTGGGGTTGCCGCAAGGGCCTGTTCCTGTGGGGCATCGGCGGCAGCCGTGTTATCTGGTTGATAATCGGCCTGATTCCGCTGGTGCGCCCGGAGTGGCTCGAACCAGGCGCGGTCTTGAAATGGCTTTCGGTGCTGACGGTGGTCTTCTACTTCATTCACTCGCTGGGGCAGACCGCCTGGTTGTCGTGGATGGCCGACCTGGTGCCGGTGCAGATCCAGGGGCGCTATTGGAGCCTGCGGCAAGTGGGCTGTTCGGGCGCCGCCGTCCTGGCGCGGCTGGTCTCCGGCTACTACCTGGCGGCCCACAAGAACATGGGCGGCTACGCCGTCATCTTCATTTGTGCGATGCTGCTCGGGATTGTGGACGCCTTGCTCTTCCTGGGCGTGGCGCATCGCCGGCCCAAGCTGATGCCCAACCGGGCCAACGTCTTCGTGGAATTTGGCCGCCGTCTGAAAGACCCGCCCTTTCGGCGGCTGTGCAACGTCTACCTGTTATGGAGCGTCTCCAACTGCTTGATAGCGCCGACCTGCTACTACTTCATGCGCGACCAAGTGGGCATGGGCGTGGCTTCGATCGCGCTGGTGGAAGCCATGAGTTTGGCCTGCTTCACGGCCTTCAGCTTCCTTTGGGGGCGCCATTCGGACCACCACGGCCGCCGCGGCCCGCTGGTGCTCTGCCTGCTGTTGCAGGCGGTTTGTCCGGTCTTTTACTACTTCGCCGGACCTCGGGATGTTTATCTGGTCGCGTTGCCCTTCTGCATTGGCTCGATAGGTTTCTGTGGCACTAACCTGTTCATGATTCCGCTGGTATTCAAGTATGCGCACAGCAAGACCGCCGGACGGGAAGTCGGCATTGCAGCGTTCAACGTGGTCCTGGCGCTGGCCAACTTCGCGGCCTTCATGACTGCTGACCGCCTGCTGTATGCTTCCACGGGGTATTGGCTGGGTGTCGCGCCCAACCACACACGGGTGTACCTGGCGATCATGGCGTTGAGCATGTTCCTGCGCTTTGCCGCGGCGGCGCTGGCCTGCCTCTTGCCCAAAGCCGCGGCCGAGACGGAACCGGAGGACGTGATCAAGCAGCTCATCTACACCAATCCTTTTCGTGCCGGCCTCTCCTTCCTCAGGTACATTACCGGCCAGGAAGTCTGGCAGGAACTGCCGGATCCCAAGGAGGAGCCTGGTGAGGAGCGAGGGGTGAGGAGCGAGGGGTGAGGGGTGAGGGGTGACATGTCGGCGCGTGTGCTGGTTTACCCATGTTCTCTGTGTCCATTGCGTCCATTGTGTCCATCGTGTCCATTGTGTCCACTGTGGCAAGAATTCGTTGTAGTACCAACGCGGAACTGACAACTGGAGGAAGCTGATGAAGTACGCCGTTATCTGCCCCGACGGGGCCGCCGATTGGCCTTGCCTCGCGCTGGGGAACCGCACGCCGCTGGAAGCGGCTGCGCTCCCCAACCTGGCCCGCCTGGCGGCGGAAGGCCTGGTGGGCCGCGCCCTGCACATCCCGGCGGGCATGGACTGCGGCTCGGACATTTGCTGCATGTCGCTGCTCGGCTTCGACCCCGCCACGTATCACACCGGGCGCGCGCCCTTGGAGGCCAAGTCGCTGGGCGTGGAACTCCACCCTGACGACGTCGCGGTGCGCTGCAATACGGTCACCATTGAAGAGGGCCTTCTGGCCGACTTCACCGCCGGGCATATCAAGACCGGGGAGAGCCGGCAACTTATCGAAGCTCTGGAGCAGGCTTGTGGCCGCGAGGGCCTGCATTTTCATCCCGGCGTCAGCTACCGGCATCTGCTGGTGCTGCGCAAACCTGGCGGCTTGGCCGCGGTTTGCACCCCGCCGCACGACATCACCGGCAAGCAGGCGGACGCTTACTTGCCCAAGGGGGCGGAAGCGGAGTTGCTGCTGGAACTGATGCGCCGCTCCGTGCCGCTCTTCGCCGCACATCCCGTGAACCAGGCCCGTGTGGCCGCGGGGCTGGCGCCGGCCACGCAGATTTGGCTGTGGGGCCACGGCCGGCGGCCCCAGTTGCCGCTCTTCAGGGACTGCCACGGCCTCAGCGGCGCGGTGATCAGCGCGGTGGCGCTCATGAACAGCTTGGGTCTGTATTCGGGTCTGGAAGCGCTTCAAGTTCCGGGCGTCACGGGTTATCTGGATACCAACTTCGCGGGCAAAGGCAGTTATGCGCTTGAGGCCCTGGAGCGGCATGATTTCGTCTTCGTACACATCGAAGCGACCGACGAATGCGGCCACCAGGGCGACGCGCCGGGGAAGATCCAGGCGCTGGAACGCATTGACGCCGAAATCCTCGGCCCCCTGCTGCGCTGCCG
>JBEKKG010000578.1:0-5373 GCA_050010835.1 Planctomycetota bacterium | reverse complement strand
GTCTTCTTCTATTACAAAGCCGCCAACTCCGCTCAGAACTTTTGGATCGAAGAAGCCAAGCTTTGGTCCAAAGACGTGGACCACTTCGCCGAGCCCACCAATCCCATAAAGGATGCCGTAGGTGGACTCGGTCTCGACGACCCCCGCCATATTGACGGAGAAGTGGAAGGTCTGCGGGAGTTTGCCGAGCAAGTCCGCCGCGGGAACCGTGTACGTCCAGACCATGCCGTCTTCCGATACCGGCGCGGTCGCGGCGTGAGGAACGCCGATGGTGGCGTTGCTCTGGTCTTTGATGGTCAGGGTGTTGCCCTCAACGGACATTTCCACGTTCTTCACGGCCGCCTCCCTCCCATGACGTAACCCGCATTTCTCACCACTCATTCACCGCAGAGGACGCAGAGGACGCAGAGAAAGAAATGGAAACGTCGGTAATTCCTTTGCTCGCAATCTCCTCTGCGTTCCTCCGCGTCCTCTGCGGTGAGAAGCCCAGGCTAACTACTTGGCCTTGCCAATCTGCTGGACCAAAGCTTGGGCCTGCTTCTTGACTGTGACATTGATTGTCGAGGCGATGAGTCTGTTGAGCGCGGCCTTGGCTTCGTTGGGGCTGGAGCCGGCCATGCCCTGGGCGTTCTTCAGCAAGGCCCGTTCGGCCTCGGCTCTCACCGCCTCGTCGTTCAGGCACTCCTCGATCATCTTCAGGGCCTCCGGATGAGGGGTCTCGCCCAATCCGGACAGGACCAGTTTCTTCTGCTCGGGGCTCTTCGCCAGGCCCATCGCCTCCTTGCACATGGCCAGCTTCCTCTCGAGCGGCAATTCCTTGAGCGCGATCATGGCGACGTAGCCGCGCAAGGCGAGAACCTTGTACGTCTCGTTCGCGGAGGTTCTGGCAATCTCCAGCACGTCGGCGGCCGGCTCGGCGGTCGGCCAAGCCAGCAAGGCGCGCATGGCCGCGTCCTGGACTTCGGCGCTGGCATCCTTGCAGGCCGCGCGCACCGCCTGCAAGGCCGCCGCTCCGCCGGTTATGTGCAGCAGCCGCAGCACAGCGCACTTGGAGGCCCCTTCCGCCTGGGGCAGACAAGCCAGCAGCTTCTCCGCGCAAGCGTCCTTCTTCTCAGTCCTCCTGAAGATTGCCTCCAAGGTTGTTTCAGCCATCGCGATTTCCTGCGGGCTCTGGGGTTTGACCAGTTTGCCGGCCAAGGCTTCGAGGTCGGCAAGGCTGCCTGTCTCTCCCAAGGCCCGCAGAGCGGCAGCGCGAATCTGCGCATCGGCATCACCCGCAGCCTTGAAGAGGACGGGAGTGGCCGCGACAATGCGGCGCTCGGCAATGGCCTCCAGGGCCACGCGGCGGACTTTCGGTTCGCCTTTATCAGCGACCGACACGATGGCGTCGTTGAGTTCCTTGCTGTCCGGAAGGCCGGCCAGGGTGGCTTGAGCGGCCTTAGCCACTTCGGCCTGGGGCCCGATGGCCGCGTCGAAGAGCACGGGCACGACCGAACTGTCCGCGACCTCGCCCATGACGCGGAGGGCCGCGATGCGCACTGCGGTCTCGCCGCTCTTGCCGGATTCAACAATGGCCGGCAGGGCCGCCACGTCGCGGCGGTTGCCCAGGGCTTCGAGCAGTTGGATTTGGCCTTCCTGAGGCAGCTTGCTCAACTCCGCCGCCAACGCCCGGGTGGCCTCGGTCCCCGGCATTTCGCGCGCCAGCCTGAAAGCCATGCGGCGCATGTCTTTGTCGTCGCTCTTGAGTTGTTCGAGAAGCAGCGGAATCCCGGCGGCTTGGCGGGCCAGGACGGAGCCGCGGAAACCGGCGGCGACGATACGTTTGGGCAACAAGCCGCTGGCGCGTATGCGGTCGAAGACGGCCAGCGCTTCCTCACGCTTCTCCTGGACCAGCAGCGCATCGGCAAGGGTCACTGAGGCCTCGCCCAGAACGGGCCGCAAGGCCTCCGGCGCGGTGCCCAAGGCCCGGTCGAGCGCCTTGGCGGCAACAGGGCCGCCGATCTTCCCCAAAGCGCGTGCGGAAATGGCGGCGACCTCCAGGTCGGGGTCGCTCAGCAACTTGGCCAGAGCGTCCGCGGCCTCCTGGTCACGCCGGTTGCCCAGTGAGAAGATCACCCCCATGAGCTGCTTGCCCTTCAGTTTGCCCAGTTCGCCGCGCAGCGCCTCGTCCACGGCCGGATCGGGGATGGCCTGCAAGCCAAAGCGGGCGACATCGCAGAGCTTCTCATCGGCCAGCATGGCCGACAGCACCGGGATCGCCGCCTTGCTGCCGACCACGGCCAGCCGCCGGCAGGCCTGGTCTTTCTGCGCCGGCTCGGCGTTCGACTGAAGCAGTGCGAGGAGCTTGGCTTCCTCCTCCTTTTTGCCGGCCTCCTCCGCGGCCAAAGGCAGTACCGCCGCAACAAGAAACCCAAAGGCGGACGCCAGAAGCCAGGATGGCCAGGCGGAGAAAAGTCTTGCTTGCATCGCATTTCTCCTTAGTGAACCCTCTCCTCCGTAGGGAGAGGGGATTACACGCTCCACTGCGGACGGGAGGGCCGCGCGCGCAGGCGGTTGGCTTCTTCGTCCCCTGGGAACTCTTCTTTGGCAGGATCCCATTTCAGGCTGCGCTTCAGCTTCAGGGAGATGTTGCCGATGTGGCAGGCGGTGACGGCGCGGTGCGCCGATTCGGCGGGCGCGACCGCCGGCCGCCGGCTCTTGCAGCAGTCCAGAAAATCACGCCAGTGATGGAAGACGCGCTGGCTCTCGGCCAGGTACTGCTGGATGAGCTGCTTGCGTTTCTCTCCCAGGGACTTGGGAGACCACATGGCCCCGCAACTGTCGGCAGAGAAGCCCCAGCCTTCGCTGCCCTCAATCTTGACCCCGCAGGAGTTCGGGAAGCCGCCCTGCTTCAGGACTATCTTCACGCCGTTGGCATAGGTCATCACCATGCCGCCACCGTCGTCGTTGCCCGGGAACTCGTATTCAACCGGGCTGGTCAGGTCCAGGCCCGTCCAGAATCCGCACGTGTCAATGGTGTGGCTGCCCCACTCGCCGATACAGCCCGTGTGGAAATCCTCTTTGCCGCCGTGATGATTGTACTCGTGATTGTAGGGGCGCCAGGGGGCGGGGCCCAGGAACATGTCCCAGTCCAAGACATCCTTCGCCGGCTCAGGCTGCGGGGGCATTACCCAGCCGGGCCTCACTATGCCGCCCCAGATGTCGGCGGTGAGGGTGTGGACTTTGCCGAGGAAGCCCAGGAGGCTCAACTGCCGGACGAAGGCAAAAGGCTCCTCGCTGCGCCGCTGGGTGCCGGCCTGGTAGACGCGGCCATACTCCCTGGCGGTGTCGGCCAGAATCCGGCCTTCGGCAATGGAAAAAGAGCAGGGCTTCTCGCAGTAGACATCTTTGCCCGCGCGCATGGCGCAGACGGACAGGGGCGTGTGCCAGCGGTCGCTGGTGGCAATCAAGACCGCGTCAATGTCCTTGCGGGCGAGGACTTCGCGGAAGTCACCGTAGGTCTGGCAGTCCTTGTTGCGGTAATGGCCGTCAATCATGCCCTTGACCGCGTCGCGCCTTTCCTTGCGCACCTCGGCCACGGCAACGAACTGGCAGTCGGGGAAGTGCATCAGGGACTGCAAGTCGGAACTGCCGCGCCCGCCGATGCCGATGCCTGCCATGACGATGCGTTCGCTCGGTGACGCCGCGCCGTCCGCACCCAGCACGGAGGCTGGAAGGACGCAAGGCGCAGCGGCCAGGGCCGCAGCAGTCTTCAGAAACCCACGGCGAGTAACGTTCTTAGGCATGGTCTGCTCCGCTTTCTGGTTGGACACACCAAAGAAAGGCCCGCGCACAGCAGGCCGCGGGCCTCCAGTCTCAAACTTTCAGCGCCGGAAAAGCCGGCAACGCCAGGTCACAACTTGGCCTCCTCCTCGTTGAAGAGCACGATGCGGGAATGGACGATGACCAGCAGGTTGCGGCGCACCCGTTCCTTGTAGTTGGTGCAGAAGAGCCGCCCGATGATCGGCAGGTCGCTGAGGAACGGCACGCCGCTCTTGGAGTCAATCTTGTTATCGCTGATCAACCCTGAAAAGAGCATGGTGCCGTTGTCCGGGATGGTGACCGTCGTACTTATCGAGCGCAGCTCCAGGTTAGGCAGTTGGATAGGCAGGTTGATGGTGCCGCCGCCCACGTTGACATCGTTCGCGTTAGTGATGTAGATGGTCTGGGGCGGGGTCAGCTCCAGCGCCGTCCCCGGGCGCACGTCCAGGGTGATATAGCGTTTGTCGTTGGAGACGGTGGGCTTGACCTGCATCACCACGCCCACCAAATACATGCTGACCACGGGATCGAAGACCGCGCCGGACACGTCGTAACTCTTGATGTACGAGACCTGCTGGGCAATGAGGATATGAGAAGTCTGGTTGTTGAACTGCATCAGCTTGGGCGCCATCAACTGGTCGGAGGTCTGGTCTTTGCGCACAGCCTGCAAGATGGCATTGGCCTGCACGCCTTGCAGGAAGCGGAACTGGTAGAGCGCGCCCTGGGCGGGGAAGGAATTCAAGGAGGATCCGAGGGTTGAGCCCAGCGGATCCGGGCGGTTCAGGTTGAGCGTCTGGCCTTGCGCCAGGACCGGCGAATTGGACATCGTTGAGAACCACTGGCGCCGGAAACCTGCCGGAGCGCTGGCGGGACCGATGGTGGCGTTGCCGGTGCTGGGGAAGTTGGCGTCAAGGCGCGGATGCAGGAGAGTAATGGGCGCCGGCCCCGGGTTGCGTGACGGAAAACCGTAGTTCACGTAGTACGGCGGCTGGGCGATAAAGTTACTGAACTGGTAGTTCGGAGAGGACTGAATGTCATTAGGGAGCGGAATGGGCAGGCCGGGGCCGCCGCCTGCGGGAAAGAGGCCGTACCGTGAAGGCTGGCGCAGGGGGTCAACCATCGCATTGGGCAGCGGGGTCGCGCCCGGGGCGTCATCCAAGCCCGTAAAGCTGATGCCAATCTGTTCCAGGAAGTCATCGTTAACGTCCACGAAGCGGACCTGGGTGAGCACCTGGACGGTTTGCTTCTCGCGGAAGCTGCGCAGCAGTTCCCGAATGCGCTCATGCACTTCCGGCCGCTGCATGACGACCAGTTTGCCTTGGGACTCCTCGATGGAAGTGTTCGGGTCGGCGAACTCCTGAGTCAGCAGCTTTTCCTTGATCAGAGTGGCCAGGTCCGCGGCCTGCAAGGTGGTATTCACGGCCTGGGCCGCAAAGGGGTCCACAACCTGTTGGCCTTGGGCGGTCGCACCGATATCAATGCGCGGGCCGGGGAAGTCCGTCCAAGTGGTGGTCAAGTCGCGGATGTCGTAAATCTGCAACTCGACATTGGCCACATCCATGAACCGTTTGG
>JBEKKG010000577.1:0-5387 GCA_050010835.1 Planctomycetota bacterium | reverse complement strand
CCAGGCGTCGAGACACGGATTTCCCCCAGTCACCGGGACATCGCAGTGGCCAGAAATGAGATGTTGCTCCATCCCGGCGAAATCAGGATGCTCGGCAAGGCCCTGGAGAAGCACTGTATGCGCGCAGGGCCGGAAGGGGCCATTGTCACCGAGTACGCCACGTTCCACGACATGAAGGGGCTGCGCTTCACTCATCCTAAAGTCAGCCTGTAATGGAAGCGCTTGATCAGAGCCGCGCGCGTCAGCAAGCGGTCACGGGGCGCGCAACCTGACGCGCAATGGGAGGAATGGGAAGGATGGGAGTGATGAAACTGCTCCGTTACGGTCGCGGCTCGGACGCGGAACGGTTACGCTGTAAGTGATTTTCCGGGCTGGAGCGGTGTATTCGTTGTAGCGCAGGCGTCGCGCCTGCAACAGGAGCGCCGGCGTCCCGCCGGCAATGGGGGCAGGCTGGAAGCCTGCGCTACGGTGAACTGGCAAGTGGAGTGGCAAATGCAGAAACATAAGATGTGTTTGGTGTTGGGCGCGTTGTTAAGCCTGCTGTTTGCAACGGTTTGTCCAGCCGACGACTACCTGTCGCCGGTCGCGGTCGTAGCCGACAAGGACGGCAAGACCCTGTTTGTCGCCGATGAGGTGTGCAAGAACATAGCCGTGGTGGACGTGGCCAGCGGGAAGGTGGCGAAGAGCATCGCCCTGGAGGGAGCGCCCAGCGGCCTGGTGCTGGCGCCTGACGGTTCCGCGTTGTACGTGACCGCAGGCTGTCCGGATGGCTGCGTGTACGTCATTGATCCTGCGGCGGGCAAAGTCCTGTCCACGATCCCCGCCGGCCACTCGCCTGTCGCGCCCGTGGCCAGCCCCAACGGCAAAACGCTCTATGTGTGCGACCGTTTCAACAACCGTGTGCTGGTCATTGACCTCGCCGCCAAAGACGCCAAGCCGGATGCCATCCCCGTTATGCGGGAACCCATTGCCGCGGCCGTTACCAGCGACGGCGCTTTCCTGTTCGTGGCCAACCACCTGCCGGTAGGCTCATCTTACGGCGATCTTGTGGCCGCGTCCGTCAGCGTTGTCGCGACTGCCGACAAGAAGGTGGCGTCCACGATCCAGCTTCCCAACGGCAGCACCAGCCTGCGGGGCATGTGCATCTCGCCGGACGGCCAGAACATTTACCTGACGCACATTCTGGCCCGCTACCAACTCCCGACCACGCAACTGGAACGCGGCTGGATGAATACCAATGCCTTGAGCATCATTGACGCGGCAGGCAAAGCCCTCGTCAACACCGTCCTGCTTGACGACGTGGATCTTGGCGCCGCCAACCCGTGGGGCGTAACCTGCACCGCTGACGGCAAGTACATCTGCGTGGCCCACGCCGGGACGCATGAGATCAGCGTGATTGACCGCGCGGGCCTGCACGAGAAGCTGAAGAAAGTCGCCGCGGGCACGAAGGTCTCGGACGCTTCCGCATCCGCGGCCGATGTGCCGAACGACCTCAGTTTCCTGGTGAACCTGCGGCGGCGCCTGGCTCTGGCGGGCAAGGGGCCGCGGGGCATTGCCGTTATCGGCTCCAAGGTCTACGCCGCCGAATACTACACCGGCGCGCTCGGCATCGTGGATACCAATCCCGAAGTCAGGCACGAACCGAAGTCCATCCCGCTGGGCCAGCAGAAGACGGCCACGCCCGTCAGGACAGGCGACCTGTTCTTCCACGATGCCTCGTTGTGTTTCCAGAAATGGCAGAGTTGCTCCAGTTGCCATCCCGACTCGCGCGCGGACGCCCTCAATTGGGACCTGCTCAACGACGGCATCGGCAACCCCAAGAACACCAGGAGCATGCTCCTGACCCACAAAGTCCCGCCTGCGATGTCGCTGGGCGTGCGCGACACGGCCGAAATCGCCGTGCGCTCGGGCATTCGTTACATTCAGTTTGCCGTGCGCCCGGAGGAGGACGCGGTGGCGATTGACGAATACCTCAAGTCGCTCACCCCCGTGCCCAGCCCTTACCTGGTGAAGGGCAAGCTGAGCGAGGCGGCGCAGAAAGGGAAGAAGGTCTACGACAAAGCCGGTTGCGCCGAATGCCATCCTGAGCCGCTGTACAGTGTCTGCAAGCAGTTCGACATCGGGACCACACAGGGCATGGACAAAGGCAAGCCGGTCAAGACTCCCACGCTGATCGAATGCTGGCGCACGGCCCCTTACCTGAACGATGGCCGTGCGGCGACGCTCAAGGAAGTCTTTACCAAGTTCAACCCTGACGACAAGCACGGCAAGACCACCAAGCTCAGCCCGGAAGAAATGGATCAATTGATCGAATACACCCAGTCGCTGTAGGAGGGATGACCGTTCAGTCTCCGAGCCGCGCGCGTAAGCAAGTCCCGAGGCCTCGGGGCTCCCTCACGGTCGCGGCTCGGACTGGACTGCTGCTAGGATGGCATGATGAACACCTCGCCCAGGCTGTTGCCGGTTTTCTTTCTAGTCTGTATTGCCCTTCGGCCTGCGGCGTTGCGCGCCGCTGATTGGCCGCAGTGGGGCGGCTCGGACTTCGGCCGCAACATGGTCTCCACGGAGAAAGACCTGCCGGAGTCCTTTGTGCCCGGCGAAAAGAAGGCCGAGGTCGTGGACCTGGCGACCACCCAGAATGTCCGCTGGGCCGTCAAACTTGGGTCTTTTATCTATGGCAATGCGACGGTCTCCGGCGGCAAGGTCTTCGTCGGCACCGACAACACGCTGCTCTCCGAGGACCCGCGTTTCAAGCGCACCAAGGACGACGGGTCCGGGATGGTCCAGTGCCTGGATGAGGCCACGGGCAAGCTGCTCTGGCGTCTGATCGTCCCCAAGCGTCTCCCCGAGCGGTTGCCCAAGCCGTGCCATTACGGCGAACAGAGATTCGGGACCTGCTCCTCGCCCGCCGTGGTTGACGGCCGCGTGTATGTCGTCACGAACGCCTGTGAGGTCGTATGCCTCACCGTGGACGGCCTGGCCAAAGGCAATCAAGGCCCCTTCATGGACGAAGGGCAGTACATGGCCGGGCCGGGCAAGAAGCCCGTGGCCACGCAGCCCACCGACGCGGACATCCTCTGGGTCTACGACATGATTGACCAGCTTGGCGTATGTCCGCATGACACCACGAGCTGCTCGCCGCTCGTCTACAATGGCTTCGTCTACACCGTCACGTCGAACGGTGTGGATACGCCGCACCTCAGGTGCCTGCATCCGGACGCGCCCAGTTTCATCGTGCTCGAAGCCCAGACCGGCCGCCTGGTGGCGACAGACAACGAGGACCTCGGCCATCGCATGTTCCATTGCGTGTGGTCGCCGCCCTCGGCAGGGGTGGTGAACGGCAAGCCGCTCGTGTTCTTTGGCGGCGGCGACGGCATCTGCTATGCCTTTGAGGCGGTCACGCAGGCCGAGGAGAAACCGTTCCATCTCAAGAAGGTCTGGTCCTGTGACTGCTGCCCGCCTCACTATAGGTTCCGCGACGGCAAGCGCATTGACTACTACGAAGGCGACGCGCGCAAGAAGAACCCTCTGTATACGGCCTGCCCCGATGGCACGTGGGCTGG
The DNA here is from genome assembly GCA_050010835.1 of Planctomycetota bacterium. Lineage (GTDB taxonomy): Bacteria > Planctomycetota > SZUA-567 > H5-PLA8 > H5-PLA8 > JAPLOD01. The sequence continues at coordinate 1,824 of JBEKKG010000577.1, read as the reverse complement.
CCCCGCCGACATCATCAGCACCCCCGTCTTCCACGAAGGGCGCGTCTACGTCACCATCGGCCAGGACCCGGCGCATCTGCGCGCCAAGGGGTTCCTGACCTGCATAGACGCCAGCCAGACCGGCGACATCACCAGGAGCGGCTGCGTCTGGACCTACGATGGCATTGAGCGCACCATCTCCAGCGTGGCCATCAGCGACGGCCTGCTGTACGCGTCCGATCTCTCCGGCAAGCTGCATTGCCTCGACGTGGCGACGGGCAAGCCCCTCTGGGTCCACAATTCCGCCGCGGTCCCTGGAACGCCGGCCACGGTCAAGGCTTGGAACCAGACGTGGGGCTCGCCGCTGGTTGCGGACGGCAAGGTCTACCTTGGCACAAGCAAGTTCCTCCTCGTGATGGCCGCAGGGAAGGAGGAGCGGGAACTGGCGCGCATCCCGCTCGGCCAGCCGCTCTTCAGCACCCCTGTCGCGGCCAACGGCGTGCTCTACGTGGCCACTGAAAAGTACCTGTGGGCGCTCCAGAAGAAGAGCCCGCAGTCTGCTGTGCCTGTGACGACGAAGTTGCCGTCCCCAGACACCGACCTCGTAAAGCCCGCCGAAGGCGGGACGGCGAAACCCAAGAATGAATAGCCTTGGCCTTCTCACCACAGAGACACAGGGAGACAGAGAAAAGACTTTAGATTTTCGATTGCAACGTGGGACATGCTGAAATCCAAAACTCAACAACTTCTCTGTGTCTCTGTGCCTCTGTGGTGAAAAAATGCAGCCCTGCGAATTGATAGACGCCTATCGCTTCTGCCCACGTTGCGGGAAGGGCGCGTTTGCGCCGCAGCCGGACCGCAAGGCCCTCGAGTGCGCGGGGTGCGGCTACCAGCACTTCATCAACCCGATTCTCGCGGCGGCGGTGCTTATCAGTGACGCCCAGGGGCGGTTGGTGCTGATTCGCCGCCGGCACGAGCCCAGCCGGGGCAAACTCGCTTTCCCCGGCGGCTTCGCCAATGCCGGCGAAAGCGCCGAGGCCACCGCGCGGCGGGAAGTGCATGAGGAGATCAACCTGCAACTGGGTCCGTTGCGCTACCTCGCGTCGTATCCGAACCGGTATGAGTATCAGGGCCTGTTGTACCCGACCGTGGATGTGTTCTTTGCCGCTGAAGCTGTCTCGCTGGCATCGCTGCGGGCCGTGGAGGAGGTGGACGAGATTCTTCTCGTGGCGCCGCGCGAGATAGCGCCGGAAGAACTGGCGTTCGATTCGATGCGGCAGGCGTTGAAGTGTCTTCAGCTCATTGTTTGATCAGTCGCCGCACTTCCTCACAGTCCTTGTCGCCGCGGCCGGAGAGGCAAATGACGATGAGCTTGTCCGGGCTGAGTTCTTTGGCCAGCTTGCAGGCGTGGTGGACGGCATGCGCGCTTTCCAGCGCGGGGATGATGCCTTCCAGGCGCGCCAGGGTCTGGAAGGCTGCAAGGGCCTCTGTGTCCGTGCAAGACACATATTCGGCCCGCCCGCTGTCCTTCAAGAAGGCGTGTTCAGGTCCCACACCGGGATAGTCGAGGCCCGCGGAGACCGAATGCACCTGCGCCGTCTGGCCGTCGCTGTCCTGGAGCACGTAGGTCTTCATCCCGTGCAAAATGCCGGGCAGGCCCTTGGCCAAAGTGGCCGCGTGGCGTCCGCTTTCCAGGCCCAGTCCGGCCGCCTCGACGCCGATCAGCCGCACGGCCTTGTCTTTGATGAAGGGATAGAAGATCCCCATAGCATTGCTGCCGCCGCCGACGCAAGCCACCAGGGCGTCCGGCAGGCGGCCCTCGTGCTGCATGATCTGTTCGCGCAC
>JBEKKG010000576.1:0-5399 GCA_050010835.1 Planctomycetota bacterium | reverse complement strand
CTCATCACCGCGTTCGTGTTCGGCGCGGAGAAGAACGCGAAGCCCAGCCCCAGCACCACCAGGCAGGCAGCCACATACCCCAGAGGCGTGGCGGCAGCGACGAACGCCAGCGCCACGAGGCCGCAGGCCGTCAGGCCCATGCCGAGGGATGCCACCACGCGCGGCTGGATGCGGTCCGAGAGCCGTCCGGCGAGCGGCGAGAAGAAGGCCATCACCAAAGGCTGCGCGAGCAGCACCATTCCGGCGCCGCGCGGGGCCAGGCCTTTGATGTGTTGGAGGTACAGGCTCAACAGGAAACCCACCGCGAATGTCGCCGCGTAGTTGATGAGCGCCGCGAGGTTGGAGAAGGCAAAGACCGTGTTGTGGCGGAAGAGGTTGAGGTCCAGCAGCGGCTGCGCGGTCCGCAGTTCCCAGAGGATGAAGGCCGTCAACCCCGCGGCCCCGCACAGCAGCGCTGCGACGCCCTGCCATCGCGGCAGCCACGAGAACGCGCCGGCCAGCGCCAGGAGCGAAAGACTGTAGAAGGCCGCCCCCGGCGCGTCGAAGCGTTCTCCCCGCGCTTCGGCCCACTCCCCCTTCAGCTTCCAGGCCGCCAGCAGGTAAGCCGCGAGGCCGAGCGCGCCGGTGAAGATGAAGATGCTGCGCCAGCCCAGGTAATGCGTGAGCAGGCCGCCCAGCACCGGCCCGGCGGAAAGGCCGCAGTAAACCGCCGCGGTGTTGATGCCCAGTGCCTTGCCGCGCTCACCCGCAGGCATCACTGACAGCAGGATGGCCATGCTCGTGCAGAAAATCATGGCACTGCCCACGCCCTGCACAGCGCGGAAGGCCAGCAACAGGTCGGCCGCAGGCGCGCCGGCCAAGAGCACGGAGGCGCCCGTGAACACCAGGATGCCCAGACGGAAGAGCCGCTTGCGTCCGTAGATGTCCGCCAGACGGCCAAAGGGCACCAGGAAAAGCGCGGAGGAGAGGAGATAAGCACTGGCCACCCAGGTCAAGGCCACGGCGCTCATGCGGAATTCATCGCCGATGGCCCGCAGGGCCACGGTGGTGGCCGAACCCAGGAAAGGCGTCAGGAAACTGCTCAGTCCCGCGATCGTGAGCGCGACAGCGGGGCTGGTGCCGGGCTGGTCTTTCATCGGGCCACAGATATACTCAGGGGCCGGATGCGGCGCCACGCCGTTCGCCGGATTTTCCGCCGGGGCGGCGCAAAAAGATCTTCGATTCGTTGACTCCCAGCCTCTTATAGAGAATAATCGGGGTATGAGAAGATAGGGAGTCCGGCGGGGCGGCATCGGGGTTGGCCGGCGGGACGCCGGCGGTACAATACCTCTCAGGGGCAGGGTCACGTGGCGAAGCTGGTTGTCAAATCCGGGCGCAACACGGGCGAGGAGTACGTCCTGAGCGAGGACCGTCTGATCCTCGGCCGCCGTTCTTCCTGTCCCATTCCCATCGTGGACGTGAAGGCCTCGCGCGAACACGCCGCGGTCTTTCACAAGAACAACGAAATCTTCATCCAGGACCTCTCGCGCAACGGCACGCTGGTCAACAGCCTGCCGGTGTCCAAGTCCGAGCAGGGCACGCTGCTGAAGTTCGGCGACCGGATCAAGATCGGCGAAACGGAACTGGAGTTGGTGGATGAGACCAAGGAACCGATCAACATTGACATCCCCAACTACCAGATCCTGGCGCGGGTCGGCCAAGGCGGCATGGGCGCCGTCTACAAGGCGCGCCAGATGTCCATGGACCGCATCGTGGCCATCAAGGTGCTGAACGAACGCTACGCGTCGAACCCCGAATTCAGGGACCGCTTCACCCGCGAAGCGCGGGCGGCGGGCAAACTGAACCACCCCAACGTCATTCATGTCCACGACATCTCCTCCGCCAACGGACGGCATTATTTTTCGATGGAGTTCGTGGACGGGCCGTCGGTCAAGGAAATGCTGCGCGCCGGCAAGCGCATCGAAGTCAACCGGGCGCTGGACATCGTCCTGCAGACGGCCAAGGCCCTGGAGTTCGCGCACGAGAACAAGGTCGTCCACCGCGACGTGAAGCCCGACAACATCATGCTGACCAAGGAAGGCATCGTCAAACTCGCCGACCTCGGCATCGCCAAGACCTTTGAAGAGAAGCAGGCCACCGAGAAGGAGCGGCGGCGGGTGATGGGCACGCCGCATTACATGGCGCCGGAGCAGGCGCTGGGCAAGGCCATAGACCACCGCGTAGACATCTACTCGCTGGGCGCCACGCTGTATCACATGGTTACGGGCAAGACGCCTTTCGCGGGCAACTCGGCGCACGAGATCCTCAAGGCGCACATCCAGGAGTCGCTGCCGCCCATTCAGGACCTCAACCCCGCCGTGCCGGATCACGTCTGTTTCATCGTCGAACGCATGATGGCCAAGCTGCCCGAAAAGCGTTACCCCGACATGACCCGGGTGATCGCGGACATTGAGAAAGTCCAGCGCGGCGCCAGCGCCGGGATCGCGCGTCTGGAGGCGGGCGAATCCGCCGTTCTGCGGACGGCCAAACAAAAGGAAGAAGCCAAAGAAGAGAAGGCCTCCGGGCTGCCGCCCCAGGAAGAGGACGCAGAGGAACCGAAGAGCGACACGGCGGAGTTGCCCACGGACCTCCATTTGCGGATTCGGGGCATTCTGCTGGTAGCGGGGTTGGTGCTGGTCTTTGCCGGCGTAGTGGCAGGGGTGGTTTACATCGCCTCGCACGTGAAGAAACCCGGCGTTGGCACCGAGGGCGCCGAGGGTGGTGGGGTGGCCCAGCCAGGAGGCGGCGGCGGCGAAACACCGGAGGACCGGAGCAATCCCGAGGCCAAGAAACTGTTGAAGGCGGCTGAGGAGGCGCAGAGGAACAACGATCCTTCGGAGTTCGAGCGCCTCCTGAAGGAACTCCAAGTTAAGTATCCGACTTCCCCTGAAGCTGCCGAAGGCAAACGCCGGCTGGATGAAGGCGCCAAGCGGGCACAGGAAGAGGGACGGAAGGTTGCCGAGAAGCTGCTGAAGGAGGCCAAGAGCTTCGAGGCCGCGAATCCAACCAGCCTGAGCGAAACCATAAAGAAATACAAAAGTGCCGCTGATGCCGCAAGGGATTTCCCCAACCTTGCCGAGGAGGCCAAGGCCAAAGTGGACGCCCTCCAGAAACGCGCGCAAACGGAACAGGGCCGCGCCGTGGACGCCGCATTGCGCACGGCCACTGAGGCGGCCAACGCCGCCAAAGCGCGCAGCGATTACGATGCCGCGCGCACCGCGTTGCAGGAATTCATCAAAGCCAACGCCACCGCGCCTCAGAAAGGGGACGCGGACGCGGCCCTGGAAAAGACCAACGCGGAGGCCACCGCCAGGCTCAAGGAAGTGCAGGACGCGGCCGCCAACCTGGATGTCGTGGCCGCGCTGGGGAGATGGGCCAAGTACACTGAAGAGGTCAAGGATGCGGTGGCGGCCAACGATGCGAAGACCGCCTGCCAGGCCTTGGAGGCCAAGGCCGACAAGCTGACACAGGAGGAATTGGACAAAGCCTCCGAAAAGGCCAAGAAGTATAACTACACTGACCCGCTGTCCGGCATTCGCGCCTTGCTCAAGCGCCTGACGGGCCTCAAGAAGTGCGAAGAACTCTTGAAAGCCAAGGAGGAGTCGTTGCGCAGGCAGGAGGACATTCATAAGAAGTTCGTGGCCGCTGCAGCCGAGAAACTGAAGGCCGGGGCGGTGCCGCTGCCTTTCAATGTCGAGACCAGGTTCGGCGATATGAAGTGGAAAGCCACGCGCATCGCCAGCGACCATGTGGAACTCGACGCCATGGCCGCGGGCACCCCTGGCATCACCAAGCGCCTGGGCGACATGAAGCCTGACGAGCAATACAAGCTCTACCTGCTCTTCCTGCCCAAAGATTCCCTAAGCGCCGACGACAAGAAGTCCCTGGAAGCCTTCTGCCAGGAGCGCGGGGTAACAGGTGAAAAGTGACAGAGCACACAGCACTGCCCCAGACCCAGGACGACGCAACTCCCCAGCCGCAGCAGTCCGGACTGCGCGTAGCGGTCCTGGGTGAGATCCCCTTTGCCGGTTCCCGCGTGGTACGGGCGCTGGTTAAACAGGGACTTGCGGTGCGCGTTCTGTGCCCGGACGCAGAGGCTGAGCAGACGGTCTTGAGCGCCGGGCGTGCCGCCGGCGTCTCGCCGGCTTCAGGCGCCGCGGCGGCAGAGGGAACCGCCGCGTCGAGTGGGGTTGGGCCACAGTCCGCTGACAGTGGCTGCGCGAGTGTCGAAGTAACCCGCGGCAGCCTGGACTTGCCCCCTGCGGTCCTGGAAGTGCTGCAGGGAGCGGACGGGGCTTGCTTTGTTTCGCCGATCACTATGGCCGGCCGCATGTACAGGTCCTCTCAACACCTCGCGGACGTGCAGTTGTTCCTCGAAACGGTGCTCACAACCGGCGTGCGCAACGTGGTCTACCATTCAGCCTTGGGCGCTCACCCCAAGGCGGCCTCGCGGGCGCTCCGCGACGCTGCCGCGGCTGAGGAAGCGGTGAAAGCCGCAGCCACAAGCTCCAAAAAAGCGGACTCCAGCCTGCTGTTCAAGTACTATCTGGCCCGCAGCAGCACGCTGATGGGCTTGTCCGATTGTTTCCTGACGGAGATCCTCAGGACCGCAAAGGCCAGTTCGCCCTTTGTGGGAGTGTCCGGTTACGGCAGCACACTGGTGCAACCCCTGCACGTTGATAATTTTGCGCAATGTCTGGCGCGCTTCTTCAGCGACCGGCCGGAGGAACTGGAAACGGGACGATACGCCTTGGCAGGGCCGGAAACTGCGACGCTGCTGGGACTGCTCGATCAAACTCTGGCGCGCCTGGGCCGCCCGAAGTTGAAGTTGCACGCGCCTTTCTTCGTGTTGCGTCTGCTCTCGGCATTCAGCCCGAATGAAGCTCCGGGAACGAGCGACAAGTCTCAATCGAGTGGCCGTGGCGGGATTGCCTCCGCGTCCGCAAGTCCGGGGTTGAAAGAACGGACAGATTTGCTCCTGGATGAATTCTGCACTGACCACAACGACGCGCCGCGCTTGTTGGGACCGGGCGAGACACTGTGCACGCTTGAGGAGACGCAGAAGCAAATCCTTGCAGCCGCCACTTGTTAGCCCGGATTTCTCAACACAGAGGGCGCAGAGGAACACAGAGGGGATTTGTAGGAAAAGATTTGCTGTTGCTTCCATTGTTCTTTCCTCTGTGTTCCTCTGCGCCCTCCGTGTTTAGAAATCCACCCTACTCTTTAGTTGCGCACGCCTGCCCCGCGAAGTAGTTGAAGTTGCCCCAGGCGTCGCCCGCTGAAATCTCCTGCTCGCCGGTCTTGTCAATGAGCGGCTTGCCGTCGCGAACGAGCACGAACCGCTGCTTCCCTGGCGCGAA
>JBEKKG010000575.1:0-5404 GCA_050010835.1 Planctomycetota bacterium | reverse complement strand
GGATTCGACGCTTACGTGCGCGACAAGGACCCGCGGGCCTGTTACGTCATCCTCGAACCGGATTGCTTCCGTTTCTTTCGCGTGCCTTACGATGTCGCGAAGACTCAGGCGAAAATCCGGGGCTGCCAGGAGTTGGATCAGACGCTGGCCGACAGACTGGCGCAGGGGCGCTGAAACTCTTAGATTTTAGATTTTGGATTGAGGACGCATGGCGATTCAAGAAGTGAAAGACAAGTGGATCTACCTCGACCGCAACACCGGCGTGTGGCACGGGGAAGTCCACGCGGCCCAGGGAGTTTTCCAGCCGATCCATTGGGTGGCCATGCACCGCATGCAGTGTACTTTGCGGCTGGCGCCGCATGAAGGCCGCATCGCGGACATAGGGTGCAGCTACGGCATCCTGACGCTGAACATTGCCGCCAAGAAGCCGCGCGCGGAAGTCATCGGCATTGATCCCGATGAGCCGCGGCTGGCCGTCGGCAAAAAACTTCTGGCCGAACACCGCCTGACGAACTGCCGTTTCCAGAAAGGCACAGTCGAAGACCCGGGCATTCCACCGGGCTCATGCACCGGCGTGATCTGCACCGAGACGCTCGACCACATCCCGGGCATCAAGCCGCAGTTGCCCGCCGCGGTGGAGAAACTCATGGGCCTTCTCATGCCGGGGGGGCGGCTGCTCCTCTCTATCCTGGCCATGGAGTCGTTCAGCAAGGAGCCGGTGGCGCCGCCGCCCAGCCCCTTGACGCTGGAGGACTTTGCTTTCCTCCCCAACAAGCAGATAGACTACAATTGCCCGAAGTGGTGGCACATGTTTCACGTGGATAAGGTGTGACGAGAACGTACCGTCCAGGCGAAAGGAAGATTTTTAATGGCCAGACTCGGCGACCTTTTCCCCAATGACCTGCAACCCAAGCCGCCGGCAGGAAAAGCCGCCAAGCCCGCCGCCGCCCCCGCCCTTGCGCGCGCGCCCAAGCCGGGCGCCGCGGAGCGCACCTTTGTCAAGGACCTGGTCTCCGGCCAGGAAGTGGATGGGACGTTCCTGGTCATGGATGCCTCCCTCCGCGTCGCCAAGAACGGCTCCAAGTACGTGCAGGCGACTTTCTGCGACAAGAGCGGCTCCATCCCCGTGCGGCAGTGGGACGCCAACGAGGCGGACTTCGGCTGCTACAAAATCTCGGGGTACATCAAGGCCCGGGGGCGGGTCGAGACTTACAAAAACGCGATGCAGATGATCGCCTTTGCCGTGCAGGAGTGTGATGGCGCAGGCGTGAACGCCGCGGACTTTCTGCCGGTCTCGCAGCGCCCCGTGGAAGAGATGGAGAAGGAACTCGACGCGCTGCTGGCCGGCTTCAGCGACCCCGACTACAAACGCCTGCTGGACGCCGTCTTCAGCGACCCCGCCATCCGCGGCCGCGTCCTCAAAGCCCCGGCGGCGACGTCGGTGCATCATGCGTGGGTGGGCGGCCTGCTGGAGCATGTTCTTTCGGCCACCAAGACGGCGCAGTCCGTGGCCGAACAGCGCCCGTTCCTCAACCGCGAGTTGCTCCTGGCGGGCGTGATGCTGCACGACATCGGCAAGATCGAAGAAATTGACGCCGGGCCGGGCTTCGGCTACACGGACACCGGCCGCCTCTGCGGGCACATTGCGCTGGGGGCGCTGCTGGTCGAGCGCTGCCTCTTGAAGCTGGAGAACTTTCCGCAGCAGAAGCGCGATCTCATCCTGCACATGATCCTGAGCCACCACGGCACGCACGAATTCGGCAGCCCCGTGCTGCCTGCCACGGCGGAAGCCATGGCCTTGCACCATATCGAGTGCCTGGATGCGAAAGTGCAAGGCATGCAGACGATCGTCGAGAAGGAGCGCGAGTGCGGCAACGAGAACAAGTGGTCCGAGTTTGCGCGCGTGGCGGATGGGCGCATCTATAAGGGATGAGTTGTTAGACCTTCGCTACCACGTCATAATCCATTGCCCGCACGATTTCCACCTGCTTGAACGTCCCCGGTGTGAGCTTCGCCGCCCCGCGCCCTCGCAGGTACACCACGCCGTCAACTTCCGGCGCCTCAAGCTGGCTGCGGGCAACGGCACGCGCGCCGGCAACGGGGCAGGCGGCCTTCTCCGCGGGTCCGTCAACGAGCACCTCGATCCTGCTGCCCACGCGCTGCTTCAGGCGCCGCCGCGAGACTTCGCGCTGCGCCAGCATCAAGGCCTCGCGGCGCGCCAGCTTCTCCGACAGGGGCAGCGCGTCCGCCAACTGCGCGGCGGGAGTGAGCGGCTCAGGCGAGTAGGTGAAGACCCCGGCATGGGCGAAGCGGCCCTCCTTGACGAAATCCAGCAACTCTTTGAACTGCGCTTCCGTTTCCCCCGGATATCCCGCAATGAACGCCGTGCGGATTGCGCCACCGGGGAGCTTGCGCGCCACCAGGTCGAGCAGCTCAAGAGTCTGTGCCTTGCTGAGGCCCCGTCCCATAGCACGCAGGACTGGATCGGAGATATGCTGGAGAGGCAAGTCAATGTACGGGCAGAAACGCGCGTCGCCGGCGAGGACGTCGAGCACCGCGGCGCTGAGATGCTTCGGGTACGCATACATCAGCCTGAACCAGCGCGGGCCTGCAACCGCCAGGAGTGCGCGGAGGAGGTCTGCGAGCTTGTACCGCCCATACAGATCGCGGCCGTAACTGGTGGTGTCCTGAGCGATGATGCAGATTTCCTGCGCGCCGCCGGCAGCCAGCTCGCGCGCCTCCGTCACCACGGCCTCAAGGGACCGCGAGACCTGCCGCCCGCGCATCCGCGGGATGGCGCAGAAGCGGCAAGCATTGCTGCAGCCTTCGGAGATCTTCAGATAAGCAGTGTGCGGCGGGCCGAGGCGCAGCCGTGGCGCAGTGAGGAATTCGTTGTAGCTTCCCGCTCCCCCTCCCCTTGCGGGAGGGGGTCGGGGGGAGGGTTTATGGCCCCGCGCGGCTGCGATGAGGCCGCGGCAGATTTCCGCCAGGCGCGGGTAGTCGCGGAATCCGAGCCGCACGTCGGCGGCTTCCAGGAAGCGGTTGAATTCCGGCGCCTCGGCCACGCGCTCCACCAGGCAGCCCAGGGCCACCAGCGCCTTCAGATTGCCTCTGGTCCGCAGGCGCGCCAGCTCGGCCAGCACGCTGCCGGTTTCCTCGCGTGCCGCGGCAATGAAGCCGCAGGTGTTGACCAGGCACAACTCAGCCTGCGCGGGGTCCTCGGCAATCAGGAAGCCCGCCTCGGCGAGACTGCCCAGAATCCGCTCGCTGTCCACCAGATTCTTGGCGCAGCCCAGATTGACGAGGCTGATGACCGGAGGCGACTCATCAGAAACCACGAATTCTGGATTCCAAACTCCAAATCACAAGGAGTGGCAAACAAATCGAAAATCGAAAATCGAAAATCCCTAGCTGCGCCAAGGCCGCGCGCGGGTGAGGCCGTCGAGCGTCTGCCTGGCGATCTTCACGTCCTCGGCGATCTGCCAGTCGAACATGCCGGCCAGGATGTGGTCCACCCCGTTCTTGAAGCAGTAAGGGAACGCATCCTTGGGCGGGATGGCGCCGGCGGCCATGACCTTGAAGCCAATCCAAGCCTTCTCGCAGTTCTTCATCACGTCCATGACGGCCTGCGGGTCCTGGCACCAGTAGCCGGGATTCTCGCTGTGCGGCGCCTTCCGTTGCTCGGGCCGCGGCGCGCTCGGGTAGTTGAAGTGATGGAAGGTCTTCACGTAAAAGTCAATCGGCCACTTGTTCTTCTCACATTCGACCAGCACAGCCAGGTTGTGGCAGCCCACGCCCACCGGCAGCTTGGTTTTCTTCATGGCCTCAACGACCTGGCCGATCATGTCAATCTGGTTGTTGTTGAACAACTTCTCCGACGCGTTGCCGTGCAGGTACAGGGCCGCGGCGCCGGTAGCCACCACGTCGCCGATCACGAACTCGAAATCCTGCAGCGTCGAACCGGCCTCAACCCCGATGATCCATTGCAGCTTGCCGCCTTGCTCACGGTGCCCCTTGATGAACTGCTTGAAAGCGTCGCCGCTGTGGATCGCGATACAGTTGATCCCCTGCTGCTCGCCTATCGCCAGCGTCTCGAGGATCTTCGGCAGCGTGTTGTAGTGGCGCGCCAGGTTGCTGACGTAGTTCAGATCGCGGCTGTGAGCGAAGTAAGTGATCAGGTTGCTGCCCATGATCAGGCGGCTGAGCTGCAGATTGCCGATCTTCCCCTGTGGCAGCGCCCCGCCGGAAGCGGACGCCTGGAGCGCGTCGGGCTTCTTCTCACCGTCTGCCCGAGCTCCGCTTCTTCCCAGTCCTGCGGCGAGCGCTCCGCCGGCCGAGAGGACCAACGATTCCTTCATGAACTTGCGGCGATTCATGTGCATGGCCATGCGGTATCCCCCAGAGCAACTTGCGAAAGAGTGTACCCCAGAGGCCGCGCAAAGCAATGGGATTCCGGGGACATGACCCGATTTCCGGCTGTTTGGAAATCGGGATCGTGTCCCCGGAATCCCGCGGTCCCCGGCACCCGCAATCCGCAATCCACAATCCGCAATTTCCTACCGCTTGCCCCCGCGTCTAACCCGCGGGTAGCTTATCATGTTGGCCAGCATCCGATACGCGCCCGGATTGCCTATGCGCAACTGCTCGTGCCAGGCCAGACAGGTGTAGATGAAACTGCCTGCCCCGACGTCGCAAACCAGCAGGCCGCCGTCGAGGGCCTTCTCGTGGGGATCAGCGCACGACAACAGCGGCGTGAATTCCGGCGCCCATTTCTTCGGAAAATTCGCGCCGCGCTCCTGCACCCACCCTTGGAAGTCGCGCTCCCAGATCCTGCACGGCGACAGCAAGAGCGGATGGCGATGGTCCAGGATAAGCACTTCGCTGTTCTCGTCCGTCACTCGCTCGGTGGAAAGCTCAATCGGGTACGGCGCGAGCTCCCCGCACGGTGCCCCGGCAGGCTCTGCCGCCGGCTGCGGCTGGGCCGCGGGAGCTTTCGTCTCCGCCGGCGGCTGTGCCGCGAGTGGGTTGGACTCCCCCTGGGCCTGAGTTGCCGGCAGCTTGGGCGCCACTTGCGGCTGCGCCGGCGGTTTCCTGTTCCACTCATCCGCATGGTGTGACAGGCACACCACGTTTCCGCCGTCTTGCATGAACTGCATGAGCCGCTCCTTGGCGTCCAGCACTTCGGGGCGGCTCTGTGCGGTGTGGTTGTCGAGGATAATGGTGTGCAGCTTGTTCAAGTCCGCCGCCCGCAGGTCGTCCGCGGTCAGGAGAGTCAGCGTCATGCCCAGCCCCGCGCCGGCCAGGGCTTGCAGGGCCTCTGACAGAGCATCACCGCAACCCTTCACCAACCCGACACTCAGGGGCGCGGGCAGGCGCAGCGGCACACGGCGCAACCGGGCCTTGG
>JBEKKG010000574.1:0-5404 GCA_050010835.1 Planctomycetota bacterium | reverse complement strand
TGCAGCCAGCGGCAAAATGCTCTGGCGCAAGAACGACTTCGAGGGTGCGTGGCCGAAGTTCTTCACGTCTTCATCACCCATGTTCGCAGACGGCGTGTGCGTCGCGCAGCTCGGCGGGGCGGAAAACGGCGGCATCGTCGCGTACGATCCAGCCACCGGCGGCCAGAAGTGGAAATGGACCGGCGACGGCACGGCCTACGCCTCGCCCACCCTGCTCACGGCCGGGGAAACGAAGATGGTCGTGGCCCTGACGGAGAAGAAGATCGTGTGCCTCGCTCTGAGCGATGGCAAGCTGTGCTGGGAGGCCCCCTTTGTGGGCCAGGCCAGGGCCTATAACTGCGCCACGCCCATCGTGGACGGCCAGACGGTCATCTACTCCGGAGCGGCCCGCGGCGCCAAGGCGGTGAAGCTCGAAAAAGCGGGCGGCGGCTTCGCGGCCAAGGAACTCTGGAGCAATCCGGAAGCCGCCGTGCAGTTCAATAACCCCATCCTCAAGAGCGGCCAGGTCTACGGCATCTCGCAGAAGGGGGAGCTCTTTTGCCTTGACGCGCAAAGCGGAAAGACGCAGTGGACTGCCCCGCTGACCAAGGGCGGCTTCGGTTCCATCGTGGATGCCGGCGCGGTGCTCATGTCGCTGACCCCCGAGGGGGAACTGGCCGTCTTCGAGCCCAGCGACAAGGAGTACAAGAAGCTGGCCGGCTACAAGGTCGGAACGGACACTTATGCCTATCCCGTCGTGGCGGGGAACAGGGTGTTTGTGAAAGACAAAGACTCGGTCGCGCTGTGGACTATTGAGTAAGGCACGGGGGAGGAAGGAAACCGGAGGGCGCAAGGCGCGAAAGTGCTGCGCGCTATTAGCAAAATGCAAGAAGCACGTGGTACATGGTGATCGGTGCGCCGACAGCAGGCCCTTCATGTCGTGAGCGATACGAGAACTGGAGGCCGGGCGCAAGGAAAACCGCCTGCCATGCGCCACCGGGACACACGGCAAGGCTTTCCGCGCTTGCTGTCATCTCGTGCTCAATCTTGGCTGCCCAGTTCGCTGGTGTGTCGCTTTGTACGTATCCCAACATGCCCGCCTCGTCGTCGTCCTGCCGATATGTGCCGTCGAGGTAAGCGCCAAGCCCTTCCATGCCAAGGTACTTCCCTGCGCCGCTATTCCCGTACAAGCGCTTAGCTTCGAAAGTGAAGCGCGGCCTGTGCCCGCGCAGCACCCGCGTGAAGACGAGATCCAATATAGGCCGCTCCTTGCCTATGGCCCCGGATGAATTGTCTTTGCGTTGGTCAACAACGTCAAAATGAACCGCCCAACTCGGCGCGTCCGAAGCGGTGACGAATTCTTCAGCGCCCTCCTGCAACCTTTGCGTTATAGTGTCCTCGTCACTCCCTTGGTGGCTCATGAAATCGAGCTTGCCATAGGCGGCCTCCAAGATCGCGAACACGCGCCGGCGAAAACTACGTTGGAGGTTACGTTGGAGCTCCTGTGTGTCAGCCGTCTCAGAGGTAGTGGGGTGGCGATCATGAATCCGCATTCAGCTCTGCCCCCTGGCCGCCCACACGAGGTCGGCTAGGACCTCATCGGAATCGGCGAGCGCTTGGCTGCGCAGCCAGTGCAGCCGCTGCAAGGGCTTGAAAAGGTATGTCTTAGGCCCATCGTAGATGCGCAGGCCGCGGTCGAAGTAGAGCCATTGGCTCTGATGGCGCTCTCGCAGCAGATCACGAATCGGGCGCAATTCCGCGTCATCCTGCCTTCCGGCCTGTCCCACGTCCACACGCGGCCGTCTGTCCGTCGGCAGCCTGAAATTGATCTCGACCACAGCATAGTTCCCGCCTTGAACCACACGGACGAAATACCGCCGCTTCGTCTCTTCATCCATGAAGCCATCTAGTTCGTCAGCCAGAACGAGACCGTAATCTGCCATTTCTGCAGCGGTCGCCGGGCGCACAGCGCAATCTCTGACCTTGCCGCGCGTCAGACTTAGTTGCACAGCTACAAAGTCATCAACCAGCCAGCGTTCGGTGTCGTCCAGATCAAGGGCATCGTAGACGCACTGGTTCAACTCCTCCTCAAGGGACGCGAGACTGCGGCCTTCGTTAGCCTTCGCGAGCAGCGGCTCGCGTGAGCGGCGTGAGGCCCCTGACAGTTGGCTTTGCAATTCCGCCCAATACTCAAGGTCGGCCGCTGTAAGTTTATCGAGCGGAACGGGCACAGCATCCAGGACTTCTTTCGTCACCACCGATTTCTGTATGCCCCACTGTCGAGACACGAAGAATTGGACATACCTCGCGATGCGCGAACTCAGCACGATGGAGAGAGCTTTGAGCAGCGTACTCCTTTCATTGGGACCGGCAACACCGACGTTCGGATTGGGTACAACGATGAAATCGTCTGAGTACACAGCGAACCGCCGACTCTCATCTACCACGATGTGCGGCGGACGGCACACGGCCAAGCCTGCCTTTCCCGCGCGCTTGCGCACAAAGCCGTACTCGGCTTCAACCTTCTTTAGCGAACTGGCCGGGAACGCATAGATGCCTCCACGGCGACGAAGGGCACCTATGTTCAGGATATTCTCGTCAATGACCTCGCGCACGGGATCAACAGGCGCGCCCTTATGCTTGTCCCGCTTCTCTTCGCTGAGACCCATAGGACGGCCCTTGGCATCCCGTAGTTCAAGACCCTGGCGGACGACGAGTTCATGCTTTGGCGCGAAAACCTTCAATGGCGGGAATCGGCGTTTCAGACGTTCCAGCAGCCGCTTGTCTCTTACCGTGCCCCACATGGCCAGTTTCCATGGCAGGCTCTCGCCGCTCGCGGCTTCTGCCCACGGCAACTCGCGGACTTCGCTTTCGTTAACAATGACGCTCCACGTTGCCTGCTGCTTGTGTGTGGTGTTGGAGCGATTGGCTTCCTGGTTCACCAGGAAGGGCGCATAGGTGATTATTGAGTTCCTCTCATCATCTTGAGGTGCTTCAGTGTGCGGCGCGTAGAGCATTGCGGCGGTCGGGACGCCAGAACGGCCCTTGAACAAGACCTGGACCAAGTGGGCGAAGTTGGCCACGCATGAAACGTCCATCCGCTCAAAGAAAAGCCGCCTGAAGTCTTTGGATTTCTGCTTAAACAGAGACATGGCCGGCAGCAGCAAACCGATCTGCCCGCCCACCGCCGCATGTTTGCCAACTTTCCAAGCGAATGCCTCGGCCAACTGGTCACCGCCAACAGGACAATCCTTCTTGTTGGCATTCATCCAGGCGAGTACCTGGGCGTCCTCTTTCTTGCCAGCAGGCTTCCATGGCGGATTTCCCACAATCCAGTCGTATTTCACGCTGGCCCAGGGTGGGTCAGCGTCGAAGAAATCACCTTGGTGGATGTTCTTGTCGCGCAGGTCGGGAAGCTCGAAGTTTCCAGCGTCCTCGAGGTCCGGCGGCTCTACATAATCAAGGAGGGTTAAGATCAAACTCAACGCAGTCACGCTGCAAGCATCGCCGTCCTTCTCAACACCAAAGAAATGCTCGGTGAGCAGGTCGCGCAGTTCTACTGGCCGCAACTTGTTCTCTTTCGCCGCCGCCAACTCGCGTTCAATCAGGCGCCTGTAACACTGGACGAGGAATGCTCCTGAACCACAGGCCGGATCCAAGACCTTCATGCCCTTGTGTAAAGGCTTCTTGGCGTCCATTTCGTCCAGAATGAAATTTACTAAATGCACCGGCGTGTAATAAGCCCCCTTTTCACGCCCCTTGCCTTCAGCGTGCAGGAACTGCTCATACACGACGGACAAGGTCTCAATTGGGATGTGGTCGAAACTGTAGGCCTCGAAATTCAAGTGTTGCTGGCCATCCGGTTCGTCGCCCTCGAAGACAGACGCCACTGTCCTGACGCAGTCTTCTGGCGGCGGGTTCTGGCCCGAGAGAAGCAAGGGAAAAACGGAGCCATTGAGTTCCGGATGTAACTTTTCAGTAATCTTGCGCAGCCCTGTCAGCTTCGCTTGACGCCCAAAGACGGTGCTGGGGTCAAGTCCCCATTTATTCATCTTCCTCTTTGACAGGAAGCCACGGTCTCGGAGGTAATGCAGGTAGACATATTTCCCGATAAGAGCGTGTGCGGTTTCGCCGCTGAAACCTTGCCCGCGAAGCAACTGCCCCAGTTTCTTGAGACTGTCAAGGAGTCTCCAATCCACCCGCTTTTCCGGCGTCACCTCCTTGCGCCACTTGGCCCAGATTTGCCCTTCGTCAACAGACTTGGCGCGAAAATCCTCAAACGCCTCAAGTGCCGCGCGCGCGGAAGAAAGCAGCGGCGCGGTCTCTTGGCCCTCTTGGGGATAGCTGAAGCCGGGATAGAGCCGGACATCCTTGGGTGTGGCAACCAAGAGGAAGGGAACGACGTTCTGGTTCCATGTCTTCCGGTTTAATTCATCGGCGTTCTGCTCGGACTCGGTCTCGCACACATAGACCAGCGGTACGAGGGGACCGCCTGGTTCGGGACCCGCTTTTTCGCGCAACGTATAAACGCCGCGCAGTCCGAATCCACGCGCCTGTCTGAAGACGTGGGCATAGCCTGGATACTTGGCGTAATCTCCTTCTTGGAGGAAAAAGGGAGATTCGCGATATTCCAGGTAATCCAGCAGGGCATCCGCGTTGCTCATAGGGTTCTGCCCGCACGGCCAAATCGGGCCGCAGCTTGATGTGGACTGACCTCCCGCCCCAAGGTGAAACCACGCTTACTGTAATCAGGTATCGTCCAAACGCAAGTGTCACTTAAATGACGGGGGGCACCTGATATCCGCTCCTCACGGCCACTGCATAATTGCCGCCCCGGCCTGCCCCGGCGTTGCCGCTTTCCATCCGCACTGCTCGGGCAGCGGCCCTGCAACGTTCAGGCCCTCGCGGGAAAGCAGCGCGAAGCCAGTCCCTTTGAACCCGAAGCGCACGGACACGGGCAGCAACTTGGAATGCTGGTCCTCGCCGAAACGCTGCTGCCACTCCTGGAGCGTGTTGTCCGGGTTCCACGAATGCCGCAACGCGGGCGTCCCAGGCCCGTCCGCATACACGTTGTAGTCGGAGTGGTTGCTGGCGACGGTGCGCGTATAGGTCTCGCCGGGGCAACCCATGAAGACAGTAAGCTCGCAACCGCGGGCGGCGCCTTCCGCCGCGATGGTGTTGCGGACCAACAGGTTATTGAGAATATGGAGATTCTCAAGGGGCCACTCGGCCCCGCGCGGCATGCACACAATCCCCGCCTGGTTGCCGGCGACCGTATTGTGGACAACCCACACGTTCTGCGAGCCGGAGATGTAGATGCCGCCGGTTGGCCAGTACTAACGGGAGTTGTAGAGGGTTTCAGTGCATTTGCTTGAGACGAGCTGGAGGTAGCAGCAGGTGATGTTGATGAATTCGCTAAGAAAGG
>JBEKKG010000573.1:0-5404 GCA_050010835.1 Planctomycetota bacterium | reverse complement strand
CGAGCAGAGGAGCACCCGCGCAGGCGCTTTCAGGCTCGTGGCGTCGGGCACGACCCGTTGGAAGGACCCGCACGACAGGTCCTGGAGTTTTGAGACCGCCTCGGGGTGCCGCAGCAGGCTCTTGGGCGTCAAAACCCGCAGCGGCTTGCGCCAGGGCCGCAGGACCTGGCGCCGCAGCAGGTGGAAGAACTGTGCCGGCGTGGTGGGATTGGCTACCTGAATGTTGTCCTCCGCCGCCAGCAGCAGCATGCGCTCCAGCCGGGCGCTGGAATGCTCCGGCCCCATGCCCTCGAAGCCGTGGGGCAGCAGCAGCACCAGGCCGCTCAGCCGGTTCCACTTGTCTTCCCCGCCGGCGATGAACTGGTCCGCGATCACCTGGGCCGCGTTCAGGAAGTCGCCGAACTGCGCTTCCCAGATAATCAGGCCCTCGGGGCATTCCAGGCTGTAGCCGTATTCGAAGCCCAGCACGGCGGCTTCGGAGAGCGGACTGTTGAGCACCTCGACCGGCGCCTGCCGGACGCCGAGGTGCTGGAGGGGCATGAAGATGTGGCCGTCCTCGAAGTCGTGCAGCTCCGCATGGCGCTGGCTGAAAGTGCCGCGGCAGGAATCCTGCCCGCTCAGGCGCACGCGGTGGCCCTCGGCGGCCAGCGTGGCGAAGGCCAGCGCCTCGGCGGCGGCCCAGTCCAGCGGCTTTTTGACGCGCGCCATGAGCTGGCGGTGCTCAATGAAGCGGGCCAGCTTGGGGTGCAGATGGAAGCCGGGGGGGAGCGTGGTCAGAGCCTTCAGCAAGCGCACCAACTGGCCATGCGGCACGCTGGTCTCCAATTCCGGCTCGTTCTTCTCGCGGCCGCCCGTGTAGCCTGCCCAGACGTTCTGTAGGGCAGGCATCTTGCCTGCCCCTGGGAGCGCCGGCGTCCCGCCGGCCTGTACCGCGGGCGTCTCGCCCGCCGGTGCCGGCGGGACGCCGGCGCTCCCAGCCATGTTCTGCTCCAGGCGCGCGCGGCGGGCGTGCGCGATGGCTTCGGCTTCCTCGTACGTCACCTGCCCCAGCTTGACCAGGCGTTCCACGTAGCTTTCGCGGACGTTCTTATGCTTTTCGATTTCGCGGTAGAGCAGGGGCTGCGTATAGGAGGGCTCATCGCTTTCGTTGTGGCCGTGGCGCCGGTAGCAGTACATGTCAATCACGGCGTCGCGCTGGAACTGGCCGCGGAAGTCCATGCTCAGGCCGACCGCCTGCGCGACCGCGGCGGGGTCCTCGCCGTTGACGTGGAAGATGGGCACTTGCAGCATCTTGGCCGGGTCAGTGGCGTAGACCAGGGAGCGGCCTTCGAGCGGGTTGGTGGTGAAGCCGATCTGGTTGTTGACCACGACGTGCAGTGCCCCGCCGGTGCAGTAGCCTTGCAGAGCGCTCAGGTTCAGCGACTCCTGCACTATGCCCTCGCCGGCGAATGCGGCGTCGCCGTGCATCAGCAAGACCATGCCGCGCGCGCGCCGCGTGTCGTGCCAGCGGTCCTGCTTGCCGCGCGTGCGGCCCTGGGCCACGGGGTTGACGAACTCCAGATGGCTGGGGTTGAAACACAGCGACAAGTGGACCTGTTGGCCGGCGGCGGTGGTCCAGTTGGTGCTGTGGCCGAGGTGATACTTGACGTCGCCGTGGCCGGCGCGCTGTTCCGGCTCCGCGTCCTCGAACTCCCGGAGAATCTGCCGCGGGCTCTTCTCCAGAATGTTTACCAGCACGTTCAGGCGCCCGCGGTGGGGCATGGCCAGCACGATCTCCAGGATGCCCGCGCCGCCGGACTGCTCGATGGCCAGATCGAGCAGCGGAATCAAGCTCTCCGCGCCCTCCAACGAGAAACTGTGCGCGCCGGGGAAGCGGTGATGGATGAGTTCCTCGAAGACCACGGCGTCAGTGAGGCGCGTCAGGATGCGCAGTTGCGCGCCGCGGCTGAGCTGCGGGCGGTTGAGCGTCCGCTCCATCCGCTGCCGCAGCCACTGGCGGATCTTAACGTCGTCAATGTGCAGGAACTCGACGCCCAACGGTCCGCAGTAGGTCTCGCGCAGGCGGGCCAGGATTTCACGCAAGGGCAGGCGCCCGCCGCTCCCAGTTGCCGGCGGGACGCCGGCGCTCCCAGGGGCCGGCGAGACGCCGGCGCTCCCAAGTTCCCCGGCGGCACAGGGAATGTCGAGCTCCGCCGCCGTCAGGCCGTGCCAGGCCGGATCAAGTTCCGGATCTTCGGGCCGCGGTATGGGCAGCGGGTTGAACTGTGCCGCCAAATGTCCGCGCGCGCGGTAGCTCTGCATCAGGCTGTCCACGCGCTGCTGTACCGCCGGAGTCCCGCCGGCTGCCGCTGGGAGCGCCGGCGTCTCGCCGGCCGCCGCTCTTCCGTCCTTGGGCAGCCTCTCGAAATAAGCCCGCCAATCGGCAGGTACAGAGGCGGGTGAGTGCAGGAAATCGGCGTACAGCCCTTCAGCGAAGGGTAAGCTCAGCACACTCGGTAAGTCACCGCTCCGGCGCATATATTCCCCCCATAGTTACTCTACCGCATAAGGAAGGGAAAGCAAAGCCATCGGGCTCACGGCGCGAGGTGCATCACCGGACTTGTGCCACGGATGTGGCCGCGCCGGCTGTTTGGCGCGGCCCCATCCGTGCCAGCGGGTAGCACGGATAAGCCGCCGCGTTGCGGCGGCATATCCGTGGCACAAGTCCGGTTATCCTCACGGTGCGAAGTGCTTCTCCAGCACCCGCCCCAGAATCTGCTTGGCCCGGTCATTGGCATGGATGATGTCCCGGCGGAACCATTCCTCGGGCCGGCCGGCGTCCTTGACGTACTCATCCCAGATGCTGCGCATGTCCAGGAATTCGCACTTCTCTTCGGCGGCCATGGTCTGCACGCGCTGCGGAAACATATCGGCCTGCTCCGCGGCCTGCTCCGGGACCATACCGGAGAACTTGATGAATTCCGAACGGCAATGCTGGGTGTTGGCCACGGCGCCGGTCAGGACCATGATTTCGGCGCCGCAGGACGCGCGCAACTGTTTGATGACGCTCCGTATGGCCTCGGCATCGTACCCGTGGCTGATGCCGCCGAGGATGACCAGGTCCGGCGCGTACTGCAGCACGTACTCCTGCACGCGGTTCTCATCCTTGTAGTAGCGGCAACCCTTGCCGCCGAGAACGGAAATGACGGCTTCAATCCGCGCGCCGGGGTACTGGCGTTCGACCAGCACGTCCCAGGGTGAGTTGCTCGTGTCGTTGACGATGCTGTCTCCGAGCAGCACGACGCGCAAGCGCTGGCCGGACCTCAGCCGCTCCAGGGTCTTGGGAATGAGTTTCCCGCGCTCCGCCGCGGGCGCATATTGCAGCGGCGGCAGCATGGCGTAGAGCGCGTCAGCCCACTCGGCAACGGCGCGGCGCGCCACAGCGCGCACACTTACATCGTCAATCCAGATGCACTTCCCTTCGGAGGGGATGAAGCGGACTTGCGCCTTCACGGACTTGGCGCGGCCGCGGAAGCAGGTCTCATTCTTCAGCCAGGCGTCCGATGGATAAACGGTGGCATAGCAGTCGGCTGCCAGTTCAGCGCCGTGTTCATCGTAGAAGAATGCGGCCCAGTAGCCGGCCGCCTCGGCCTTGGAGAAGAACTCCAGGCGGTAGAACTCGAACGGCTCAACCGGGAACATGGGACTTTCCCAGGCGCCGTCCGCGGCGGCCAGGCACTGCGGACTCGAATGGCCGGCCGTGTCCGCGCGGACCGGCGCACTGCTCCCGTCTTTGCCGGGTTTGTGCGTCCAACCGGCCGCGCGGGGGTCCGTTCCAAACCCCGGGGCCAGCAGCAGCTTCGCGCTTTGTTCAGCGGCCAGCACGCCGGTTGCGCATAGCGCGCCCAAAGCCAGGAGGAGGACCAGAAAGATTTCGCATGGGTTCATCATGGCCGCATTATATGCGGCGCGCGGCCAATTAAAAGGCAGTAGGACAGCCTTTCCAGGCTGTCCGGACAGGCTGGAAAGCCTGTCCTACTGTCCGGACAGGCTGGAAAGCCTGTCCTACTGTCCGGACAGGCTGGAAAGCCTGTCCTACGGTCCGGGCAAGCTGGAAAGCTTGCCCTACAACCGTGGGCAGTATAGAATGCCTGCCGCGATGAGGCGTCCGTGGTTCTTCTTTCTGTTGGCAGTGCTGGGGTTCATGCTGGACCTGTCCTCCAAATGGCTCGTCTTTGCCAGCCTGGGGAGGCGCGGGAGGCACGTGCTTATTCCCGGCGTGCTGGCGCTCGCCACGCAGGAGAACCAAGGTGTGGCTTTCAGCTTGTTGCGGGACCGCCCGGCGTTGATCTTCTGCCTCACGACCGCGGCCCTCGTTTTCATTCTCTGGCTCTACGCCAAGCACTGGCGCACGGCGCCGGCTGTGAGCCTAGTTGCGCTGGGCCTGCTGCTGGTCGGCGCGGCGGGCAACCTGGCCGACCGCGTCTACTTTGGCCACGTGCGCGACTTCATTGATTTCATCCCCCGTCTGCCGCTCGTCGGCCACTGGCCCGTTTTCAACCTGGCGGACATGTGCATCACCACGGGCGTCTTGCTCTATCTCCTCGGCGAGTTCCTCGGCAAGCAAACAACTTCTCACCACAGAGACACAGAGACACAGAGAGACGGAGAAAGACAGGGACAGGGCGGTTAACCATGTTTCGGCAATCCCAAATCGAAAATCTAGAATCCAAAATCCTTTCTCTGTGTCTCTGTGTCTCTGTGGTGAATTTTTTTGGTTAGGACCGGAGACAATCATGCCCGACCTTGCAGTGCAGCTTGGCCCGCTCAAACTGAAGACGCCCGTGCTCGCCGCTTCGGGCACCTTCGGCTACGGCGGCGAGTACAGCCCGATTGTGGACTTGTCCCGCCTGGGCGCGGTCATCACCAAGAGTCTCAGCGTGGGGCCGCGGGAAGGCAATCCCACGCCGCGCATCTGGGAAACCCCGGCTGGCATGCTCAATGCCATCGGGCTGGAGAACTGCGGCTTGGAATCCTTCCGCGCCGCGCGCCTGCCGGAACTGGCGGCCCTGCCCACGCAGGTGCTGGTGAACGTCGTGGGCAACAACGTCCAGGAGTACGCCGCCATCTGTGAGCGGCTGGACGGGGAAGAAGCCGTGGACGGGTTCGAGATCAACATCTCCTGTCCCAACGTCAAGCATGGCTGCCGTTTCGCCAGCGACGCCCACGACTGCCGCAGCCTGCTGCGGACGCTGCGTCCGCTGACCAGGAAGTTGCTCATGGTCAAGCTCTCGCCCAACGTCACCGACATCGCCGCCATCGCGCGCGCGGCCGTGGAAGGCGGCGCCGACGCGCTGTCGTTGATTAACACTCTGCTGGGCCTGGCGGTGGACGTGAAAACCCGCCGCCCGCGCCTGGCCAACGT
>JBEKKG010000572.1:0-6306 GCA_050010835.1 Planctomycetota bacterium | reverse complement strand
GCGCCCAGCATCTCAAGCTACAATACCGCAGCGTGGACCTGAACCTGAACACTTTCAGCGGCGACCCGTCTGAGATGCCGGTGCTCTTCTTCTCCGGGGGCCGCACTTTGCGCCTGCCGGACGAACAGATTGCCACGTTGCGCAAGTACGTGCTCTCCGGGGGCATGGTCTGGATGGACTCGGTGGCGGGCAGCCCGTTCTTCTATAACGGCTGCGTGGAAATGCTGAAGAAGGCCTTCCCGGAAGAGACTTTGCGGCGCATCCCGCTGGACCATCCGCTCTTCCACATGATAGTGGACATGGAGAAGGCCAACCTGCCTGCGGTGACGGGAGCCAAGGAGCCGGTGCTGGAAGGGATCTTCGTGGGCTGCCGGGTGGGAGTGGCGGTGAGCAAGTACGGGCTGGGGTGCGGGTGGGACAACTTCACGCCGGACTACAGCATCAAGCAATCGTTGTACTATACCATTCAGGATGCGACCATGATCGGCCTGAACATGGTTTCGTATGCGGTCGGGTATGCGGAGTTGGGGAAGGCGCACTCGCGGCCGGAGTTGTTCGGCGAAGGGGACCGCAAGGCGCCGACGAACGAGTTTGTATTTGCGCAGGTGAAGCACAACGGGGTGTGGAACACCGATCCGGGCGGGCCCGAGAACCTGTTGCGCACGCTGGCGCGCGACACGAACGTGAAGGTGACGTTCCGGCGCAAGACCGTGGACCCGGCCAGCGACAGCCTGAAGGACGTGCAATTCCTGTACATGTCCGGCTGCCACGACATGGTGCTGTCCAGCGCGGCGGTGGAAACGCTGCGCTCGTTCCTGGGCCGCGGGGGCACGCTTTTCATAGACAACTCGGAAGGTTTGAAGACCTTCGATATCGCGGTGCGGCGGGAGATGAGGAAGGTCACGCCGGCGGTGCAGCGTTTGGACCCGAAGCTGGAGACGCCGCAGTTGGAGGGGCTGCAGTTGGACGGGGATCTGCGGGTGATTTACAGCAAGTACGACCTGGGCGGGGGCTGGCAGGCGGACGAACATGCTCAAGCCAAAGGTTATGCGGTGGCGGATGCCATGCGGCTGGGAGTTAACGTTGTTACCTACGCAATGACGCACTAGGAGCGGTTCATGGCAAGTTGTGCACTTGAGGTAGTCGGCGGCCAGCACGCGGGGGCCAAGTATCCCTTGGAGGGAGAGGGGATCACGATAGGGCGCGAGCAGTCCAATGTGATGTGCCTCGAGGACTGGGGGGTTTCTCGCAAACATGCCCGCGTGGTGCCCAGCAACGGCGCGTGGGTCATTGAGGATCTCAACAGCCGCAACGGCGTGGTGGTCAGCGGAAGGCTGGTCACCAAGCAGACCCTGGTCCCCGGCGACGATATCGTCATCGGTAACGCCAAGCTGCGCTTCGTGAGCGAGGTGTTTGTTGGCAGCGGCGCGGACGAGCAGGACCAGCGTTTGCCGCGGCCTGCCCAGCACCCGCCCGCGGGCAAAGCGGCGCCGCCGGAAAATGACCTCCCGCTGGCCTTGGAACCTACTATCGTCTCAGGCAAAGCGGCTCCGCCGCAGGCGGCGGCAGCGGTGCTTGAGAAAGCTCCGCCGCCGTCTGGAAGGGCTGCCGCGCCCGCTGCTCCGGCTGCTGCCCCTGCCGTTGCCCCCAGCGCCAAAGCCGCGCCGAAAGTGCCCGCGCCAGCGGTCATCACCGGCGCTCCCGCGCCCAAGAAGGGCCCGGTCTTGCCGGAGGACGAAATCAAGGCGGTCGAGACCCTGCACGAAGCCAGCAAGCGGATAGTAGCGGAGATGGGCAAGCTGATCATTGGCCAGCGGGAAGTCATTGACCAGCTTCTGGTCTCCATGTTCTGCCGCGGGCACTGCCTGATGGTCGGCGTGCCCGGGCTGGCCAAGACGCTGATGGTGCGCACCTTGGCCCAGGTGCTGGACCTGAACAGCAAGCGCATCCAGTTCACGCCCGACCTGATGCCCTCAGACATCACCGGCACGCAGATTCTCGAAGAAGACCCGCAGACGCACGCCCGCGCGTTCCGCTTCGTGCGCGGGCCGATCTTCACCAACATTCTGCTGGCGGACGAGATCAACCGCACGCCGCCCAAGACGCAGGCCGCGCTCCTGGAGGCGATGCAGGAGTGCCGCGTGACCGCCGGCGGCGCAACCTATCTGCTGGACCTGCCATTCTTCGTGCTGGCTACGCAGAATCCCATCGAACAGGAAGGCACCTACCCGCTGCCCGAGGCGCAGCTCGACCGCTTCATGTTCATGGTCAAGATCGGCTACCCGGCGCGCGACGAGGAAATGCAGATTTACCGCGCCACCACCAACGACGTGGAAAAATCCCTCCAGCCGGTCTTGACCGCCGAAGACATCCTGCGCATGCAGCACCTGGTGCGGCGGGTGCCGGTCAGCGACCATGTCATCGCCTACATGGCCGACCTCGTGCGCGCGACGCGCCCTGAAGCCGCGGACGCGCCGGATTTTGTGAAGGAGTGGCTCACCTGGGGCGCCGGCCCGCGGGCCGGCCAGTACTTGCTCTTGTCCGCCAAGGCGCGGGCGATCCTGATGGGGCGTATGAACGTGAGTTGCGAGGACGTGCGCGCCGCCGCTCATCCGGTGCTGCGCCACCGCATCTTCTGCAATTTCAATGCCACCAGCCAGGGCGTGGACTCGGACAAGGTGGTCACCGAACTGCTCAATAAGGTGCCCCAGCCTTCCGAGAAGGACTACCCCTCGTCTTGATGTTGCTCTCCGCAGAAGCGTATATGAGGCGGTGCGGCAGCCAAAGAACCGAGGCGTGCATTTGTGATTTTAGATTTTGGCTTTTGGATGGAACAACATACGCTGGGCGGCAGATGAAGGGAGATGAATGCGAACCACCGTAAAGTTCTCTTCACTTCCGTGTTCATCTGCGTTGATCTGCGGTTTCAAGAGCGCGCTCCGTGGTGGGGCGCTTCGAGGGACTCCTTGAAATGGCGCTTGCAGGCCGCAAATACACTTACCTGACTACCGAAGCCGTGTCGCGCTTTGAGAACATGGAACTGCGCGCGCGCGGCATAGTCGAAGGCTATATGACGGGGCTGCACAAGTCCCCGCACCACGGATTTTCGATTGAGTTTGCCGAATACCGCGAATATGTGCCGGGCGATCCCATCCGCCACATAGACTGGAACGTCCTGGCCCGCACCGACCGGGTGGTCATCCGGCAATACGAGCAGGAAACGAACCTGCGGGCCACGGTCATCCTGGACCGCTCCAAATCTCTGGATTTCAAGTCCGCCTCGCCTATCACCAAGTTCCAATACGGCTGTTACACCGCCGCGGCGCTGATCTACATGCTTAGCCGCCAGCAGGACGCCGTCGGCCTGGTGACGCACTCAGACACGATAGACAAGATCTTCCCGCCGCGCGCCAGCGCCATGGCCGTGCGCGAGATGCTGTTGCACCTGGAGGCCATCGCGCCGAGCGGGCGCACGGGGCTGGCTGAGGTCTGGCATGAGGTCGCCGAGCGCCTGCCGCGCCGCTCGCTGGTCATCCTGATTACCGATCTTTACGACAACCAGGACGCCGTGGCCAACGCCCTGCGGCATTTCAGGCACCGGCGGCATGAAGTGCTGCTCTTCCACCTGCTCGACGACGTGGAGTTGAACTTCCCTTACCGGGGGCTGATTGAGTTCCGGGACCTGGAGACGGGCCAGCGCATGGAGGTGGAAGCGGAGTTGCTGCGCGAGGCGGTGTCAACGAGCGTGCGTGAGTTCATCGCCAGTTACCGCAAGATGTGCGGCGACGCGCGGATTGATTACCAGGTGCTGAACACGTCCGAGCCCTTCAACAACGCGCTGGCCGCGTACCTGTCCAGACGGATGAACGTCTGAGCAAACACAGAGATACGGAGACGGACCAGGAACATGTTTGCTAACCCGGTAGCCCTCTGGGGTCTCCTGGCCGCCGCCGTGCCGGTGATCATTCACCTCATCTTCCGGCGCAAGCGCCAGGCCATTGACTTCCCCACGCTGATGTTTTTCCAGCGCGTGGACATGAAGCTGGCCAGCCGCCGGAAGGTCAAGGAACTCCTGTTGCTGATCCTGCGCGTGGCGGCGATCTTCCTGGTGGTGCTGGCCTTGGCGCGGCCCGGTTTCCATTCCAAGGAACAGAGCGGCGGGTCCGCCGACTGCGTGCTGATCATTGACAACTCCGGCTCGATGGGCTTGCCGGCCCACACCGGCACGCGTCTGGAACTGGCGCGCGCACAGGCCAATGCGGTCCTGAACGTGCCCGGCGGCGAAAGCAAATACGCCATCCTGCCGACGGTGCCCGGCGACCCGGCCTGCGAAGTGACCTCCTTCATGGCGGGGGCGGACCGCGATTTGCTCTACAAGGCGCTCCAGGCGCTCTATCCCACGAACGGTTCCGGTTCCCTGACGAGCGCCTTGGGCCAGGCCAAGGACTTGATCTTGTCTTCTACCGCTCCTAACCGCGAGGTTTACATCCTGAGCGACTTGCAGGCTAACCTGTTCAAAGACCAGCAGGCCTTGCGTGACGCAGTGGCCGCGCTGCCGCCGGGCACCACGGTGTTCCTCTGTCCGGTCCCCGGGGGGGCGCCGGAAAACAACGCTTCCATCGTGAATTTGAGCATGGACCCGCGCCCCAAGGTGGCCGGGCGCATGATGCGTGTGGAGGCCACGGTCAAGAACAACTCGCTGCGCGAGATCAGCACGGCTGTGACCGCCACCCTGCGGGACGCGAAGCCGGTGAGCGCCACGGCGACCCTGGTGGCGGGCGCCACCCAGGTAGTGCCGCTGGTCCTGACCCTCGGGCAGGAAGGCTTCACCTGGGGCGATGTCAAGCTCGACAACGATGATGCCGCCTACGACAACGTCTGGCCGTTCTGCCTGGAAATCCGCGGCCCCATCCGGGCGCTGGTCGTGGCGCCCGCGCTGCCACGCCGGGCCGAAATGGGTGAAGCGTTCTACCTGCTCAAAGCCTTGGACCCGACGGGCGACGGGCGGCTCTCGGGCATCAAAGTGGATAACGTGACCCAGGACAAACTGCCCAAGGAACTCGATCCCTATGACGCCGTCATCATTTGCGGCTCCCGCTCTTTCGCCCCCTCTGGCCTGAAGACCCTGGCGGACTATGTTGAACGCGGCGGCGGCCTGATGCTTTTCTCCAGCGCGCAGGATGCGCAGCTCGCCGCCAACCATCCCCTGCAGAGCTTCTTCGGCGGCAAGATTCTCGGTGAGCTGAGCGTGCTGGGCAACCAGAAGGCCCTGGGCCTGCAAGTGCTGCGCCCCGCCTCACCGTACTTCGATGACTGCCGCACGTTGGAAGGGAGCGTGGAGTTCCAAGAGGTGGCCGTGCTGCACGCCTTGCGCGTGGAGCCCGGCCCGGATACGGAGGTGCTGGCGCAATTCTCCTCCGGCCAGCCGGCCATCCTCGCCCACAGGCGCAAGCAGGGACGGATCCTGTGGCTGACGACCAGCCCGCACACCGAGGATTCCAATCTGCCGCTGATGCCGCAGTTCCTGTCGTTCCTGCACCGCAGCATTTCGTTTTTCGCGGGCGCGCAGGGTTTGTCGCTCTCCCAGATGGCGGGCCACCCCCTGACCTTCGATCTGTCCACCCGGGCCCGCAAGGACGGCAAAGCGGTGTATCCGGCGGTGGTAACGGTCTTCGATCCGACCGAGAAATCGTTCGAGGTGCCGGTCAAAGGCGGGCGCATCGAGTGGAAACAGACGGGCCGCGTGGGTGTGTACCGCATGGCGGCCAAGCCGGCCGAAGGGAAAGCGGCCCAGCAGCCGACCGTTCCCGTCCCTGGGGGTTTTGCGGTGACGCCGGACCCCGAGGAAAGCATGCCCGAGTACCGCCCGCCGGACGACGCCAAGCGCGCCCTGGGGTTGCCTTCCGCCCTCGTGCTGGATCCCAGTGCGGACCTGAATACAACGGTCGGCATCACCCGGCAGGGGCGCGAGCTGTTCGGTTACTTCATCTTCGGTTCGCTGCTGATGATCCTGGCTGAAGTCCTTGTGGCCAACATGCTGGGCGTGCGCATGAAGGCGCCGCAGCAGCAGTTCCTGGCTGGGCCCGGCAGGGCCGCAACTGCCGCGGTGCCGGGACTCAGCCTGCAGGAGAGCACGCCCAAACCGGAACCGGCGCCTGCGGAAACGGGGGTGCAGGCATGATTACGCCCGTGCTGCTCTCCACTTCGCTCAAGCTCCAGACCGCGCTGTGGTGGGGTTGGGTGGCTTTGGCCGTGGCGCTGGCCGCGGTGACGTTGGGTTGGGTTTACCGGGTGCTCTATAAGTTG
>JBEKKG010000571.1:0-5418 GCA_050010835.1 Planctomycetota bacterium | reverse complement strand
AGGACGTGGCAGCCCATGTTGCCCAGGGAGCCGTCGCCAAAGTCGTGCCAGCCGTGCCATTCGTGGGGATGCAGGTCTTTGTGGTAATCGCGGAACGGGGCCGGCCCGATCCAGTTGTCCCAGTTCATCCCTGCGGGCACCGGCTCAGTCGGCGGCCGCGGGCCAACTCCGCCGTTGGCACGGTCGCTCCAGCACTGCACTTCCGTGACCTTGCCTATCGCTCCGGCCCAGATGTATTCACACAGCCGCCTGTAGCCTTCACCGGAGTGCCCCTGGTTGCCCATTTGGGTGGCCACTTTGTATACGGCCGCCTTGTCTGCCAGCAAGCGCGCCTCATGGATGTCATAGGCCATGGGTTTCTCGACGTATGCGCCCTTGCCCAGCTTCATGGCGAGCAGCGCCGGCAGCGCGTGGTGGTGGTTCGGCGTCGCGATGGAAACGGCATCAATGTCTTTGTGCATCTCATCGAAGAGCTTGCGGTAGTCGCTGAAGGTCCGGACTTTTTCCGGCTCGAAAACCAGGCCGCTCTTCTTGGCCACCTCTGCCCCTCTCTTGAGGGCGTTGGCCAGGCACTTCTCACTGGCGTCCACAATGGCGACCAGGTGCTCATTCAAGGCTGCCGGGATGTGCGTTCCAGTCCCCTGTCCGCCGCAGCCGATCACCGCCACGCGCAGCTTGTCGGACGCTTTGTCCGCGGCGAGGACGTAGGGTGCGCCGAAGATCTGCGCGCCGGCGAGCGCCCCGGCACAGGCGGCTGTCTTCTTCAAGAAATCCCTGCGGCTACGTCGTGCTGTCACGTCAGCTTCTCCTTATGTGCACGGACCGGCGGCTCAGGCGGCAGGCCAAGCTCAGCACTGAGAGCGAGGATGGCTACCCTCAGTTTCGGGAGGTCCAATGTGACGATCTCCCAGACCTCGTCCAGATTCACGCCCAGGTAATCGTGAACAAGAATGTTGCGGAAACTGCCGATAGCCCGCCAGTCTATCTCTGGCCGCTTGTCTTTCAGGGATTTGGGAAGGCGTTGCGAAGATTCGCCGAGTGTCTGCAAATTCCGCAGCACCGCGTCTTGGGCCTGGAGGTTTTCCCAGAATGCTTCCTTGCCGCCGGCCGTGGAATCCTGTACCCGGCGCATACACTCCCGGATGTGGAGCAGGTAGGTGCCGTCATCTGCCACAGCATCGCTCACAGTGGAATTGCCTCCTTCAGCACACGGTCGCGGATGTACCAGTGAAGGGCCTTCTCAGTGACAACGTCCACCTTACGCCCCAGGAGGTCCTCCAGATCCGCAACCAGGCCGCCAGGAAAGAAGAACGTACGGTGCGGCCCCGCCTGAATCAGAAAATCCACATCGCTGTCTGGCCGGGCGTCACCCCGTGCCACGGAACCGAAGACCCGGACGTTGTAGGCGCCGTGCTTGGCGGCGATGCGCAGCACTTCGTCCCGTTTGTCCTTCAGAATCTCGTCCATGCCCATAGTAAGGCCCCTCGAACTCCTTCTATTATACCTTGGTGCGGCAGAAACGAAAGGCGCTGATTTTTCATCTTCCAGTTCCGGGCCGCTTGCTGTATGCTCTATCAAGCTGGCGGGCTTGCGGGCCGCAAGGAGGATGCAAGTTGGCTTGGATTACTGGGGCGCACCTCTATGGCGGCACGCTGCTGGTCTTGCTGCTCTGCGGTATCGGTCTGCCGATACCTGAGGAGGCCACGTTCCTGACCGCAGGCTATATGGCGGCAAACATCTTCCAGCCCTTGACAATAGAGGACAAGGTTGTGCATCTGACCTGCCTTTGCCTGGTCGGGGTGTTAGGCATTGTTATGGGCGACTCAGTGCCCTTTTTGGTGGGGAAGTATTACGGCCGGAGTCTAGTGCGCAGGCATTTTTTCTCGCGGCTCCTGAGTCCAGCGCGGATGGAACGGACCAAAGAGTTCTTCCGCAAGCACGGCTCGAAGACGGTCTTCTGCGCGCGCTTTGTGGCGGGCTTGCGCATGCCGACGTTCTTCGTCTCGGCTTCGCTGGGCGTGCGCTACCGCGATTTCCTTTTCTGGGACACTCTGGGTGCGCTGATTTCATGTCCGACTTCCATTCTGGCGGCCTACTTCCTGGGACAGCTCGCGGAGCAGTTGCTGGCCACGTACAAGCTGTACGCCCTGGGGTTCATCGTGGGCGTGGTTGCGGCAGTCCTGGTCTTGCGCCCTTGGTGGCATAAAAAAAAAGGTGAGCAGGAACTGCGACAGATGAAGGCCGAAGAACACAGATCTGTGGCGACAATCGCGGATTCCCTGAAACCAATATCCCGAGTGCAAGGTATAATCAGTAAGGGGGCAGGAGATTGAGGGCTTTGCCGTGCGCGGATTGATTGCTCTAGTGGTGGCCGTAGCGGTGGTCTTGGGCGTGGTCCTTATCGGCAGAACCAGCGCCAGGCCTGACCCCGATACGCCGAACGGTGTACCCGAGGTTGTGAAAGGACCTGGGTTGACCCCAGTGTACCCAGTGAAGATCGTGTTGGAATGTCAGGAAGCCACGACACTGGAAGACAAGCTGCCCGATGGCCAGGTAATCTGGAGAAGAGGCCAGCAGACCGAAGGCGTGGTGGTAAAGTACCTTGAGAATGACCGATGGATTGATGAGTGGATCAAGGGCAACCCGCTAGAGCGGAAGGAGCTCAAAGGCAAACCCGGCGCATTGCCAGGAAAAGTTAGCTGGGTGTTCGAGGCCCCCCGTGACGATACCTACTACGTGAACCTGCGAGCGAAATGGTGCGATGATTGCGGGAACTCTGTGTGGGTGCGGATGGATGACAGTCCTTGGCTGAACTTGGAGGACGAGAACGGGATGATCAGCCTGAAAAACTACAAGTGGGCCTGGCACCAGCTTTTCCAGGTTCAGATTGGGCAGCCCAAGGGCTACCAACTCAAAAAAGGCCCGCATACGTTGTGGATGAGCACCCGAGAGGATAGCCTGAAGGTCCACCAGTGGGTCGTTACGACAGACGCAAATCCGCCCATCGGCGAGGCGATGCGCAAGAAGTGAGACCAACTCTTTTTGCCACAGAGGGCACAGAGGGCACAGAGGACACAGAGAAAAGATTTTGGAAAAGCTTAGATTCTGACGTTCTCTGTGCGCTCTGTGTTCTCTGTGGCTGAAGTTCGTTGTAGATTGCCGGATGGGGGCATGGCGCCTGCCAGGGAGTGTAACTTGGAACTGAACTACGGCGAAAGTAAACCTGTGGATCGCTCGGAGCGCGCCAGAATCAGAAAGGCGCTGCTTTTGGGCTTGGGCATGGACAATAAGGATGGACATGTTCGCATAACGACTGGGCCAAATTTTCATCTTCTCGGCGGGTCTCAGAACACCCACGAGGTCATGCAGGAAACCGCCATCAAGCTCAATGAGGAACTCCACAGGCGCGGCAAGCGGCTCGAAGACCTTAGCCCCAAAGAGTTTATTGAGATCATGCGCGAACTGGAGTAGGCATTAGGCTTGAGGGTGCGCGGTGCCTCAAGCCTCAAGCCCAAGTATCGCACTTGACGTCAGAGAACATTCTGGCAAAAACATCTGGTGCAGCATTGCATTGCGACGCGGCCAGAACGGGGCGGGTGCCCGATTTTTAACTGTGTGTTGTGCCCGCAATAGCCGATTCTCTTATAGGCTTGGAGTAGTTGGTTCTTGGGAGTTGGGATGAGCAGTTTCTTTGTGGGCTACAGCCGAAGCACAGGCTCCGTATTGGGCAGCTCTGCCTCGGCTGTGCGTGCATGTGTGCTCGTGGTGCTGGCGGCTGGCTTGGCGTCTGCAGAAGAGTTGACGATTCTGAACCAGATGCAGGAGCACCATGAGCGGATCTACCAGCAGACTGCGCCCGCGGTGGTGGGCATACAATACAGCATGGCCAAAGGGGGACCGGGCTACTATGGCACCGGGGTGGTGGTGTCTCGGGAGGGCTTGGTCCTCACTTCCGGCACCGTTGTGCCCGCGGGCGCGCGCGCCGTGGAAGTCTTCTTCCCCGACGGGAAAGTTATGGAAGCGAAGGTCCTCGCTGCCGACCCGGCCACTGAAAGCTGCGTCATGCAGGTTGTCCAGCCCGCCGGCGAAACGCGCAAAGCGCTGCCCTGCATCGAACTGGCGGACTCCTCCAAAGCCAATGTCGGCGAACTGGCCTATACGGCAGGCAACCCTTTCCACACTATCAGCCGCGACGGGCAGGTGGCCTGGAGCGTGGGGACAATCTCGGGGATCTACAAGACTGTCAGCGCGGATGAGCATAGCCGTTACCGCGGCCTGGTGCTTGAGACGGACGCCGCGGTCAACACAGGCTCCGATGGCGGGCCGCTCCTGGACGCCAATGGGCGCCTGTTGGGCATCTTGAGCCTGTGCTTCTGCGAATCGCGCTGGCTGGGCACGGCCATTCCGGTGCATCTCATCCAGCAGGCGCTGCCGCCGTTGCGGGACATGCCGCTGCTCGATGGCCGTGGCGCGCCTAAAGCCGGCGGCGCCCTGGATGCCACGCCGGTCAGCTACGAGAAAGAGGAGTTTGTCAACGCTGCGCGGGCCGTGCCGGATGCGCTGCGGCACGTGGCCCGCAGTGCCGCTGCCGCAGTCGTGAAGGTACTGGTGAAGCGCGGGAGCGCCGGCCCCCGTGCCGGTGAGAGCGCCGGCCCTGCCCCTGAGCGGAAGACTGCGCCGGCCAAGGAGCGCCAGCACCTACGCCCCGACGCGCCCGTGACCGGCGTGCTCATCGCAGCGGAAGGCTACATTCTCACCACTGCTTTCAACGTGGACGGTGAGGTGGCAGGGCTCGAGGTCGTGCTGCCCAGCGGCAAGAGCGTTCCTGCAACGCTGCTGGGGCGCCACTTCGGCCTGGATGTTGCCGTGCTGAAGATTCAGCCGCTGCCGGGCGAGAAGTTGTCCGCCATTGCGCCGGCCGAGAACCCGGCGCTGCAGATTGGGCGCTTCGTGGCTGTTTTGGGCGCCAGCGAAGATGGCCCCGTGCCCACCCAAACCGCGGGCATCGTCAGCGCCTTGGCGCGTCTGGATGGCTGCGGCGTGCAGACCGATGCCATGATCAACTATGGCAACTGCGGCGGCCCCGTGGTGGATTTGCGCGGCCGCATGGTCGGGCTGGCCGCCCACGTGCGTACCGACGTGGACTGCTGCCAGCAGAACTCCGGTGTCGGCTTCTTCACCCAGTCCGACAAGATCATCGCCGCGCTGCCCGACTTGAAAGCCGGCCGCGATATGAAGTCGCCGGCCGGCTACTTCCTGGATGTGCCCCAAGTCGGGGGCGCCCGTGAAATCCGTGGCGTCAAGCTCGATGAAGTGGCGCCGGGTTCCGTTGCCGCGGCGGCGAAACTCCAGGCCGGCGATGTGATCCTTGCCGTGGACGGCATGGACACCCATTCGTGGGAGGCTCTGGTACAGGTC
>JBEKKG010000570.1:0-5423 GCA_050010835.1 Planctomycetota bacterium | reverse complement strand
CGCGATCTCCGTCGTGCTGGTTCCCTGCGGGCCTGTGACTGTGACGACAGCCAGATACATGCCAGGGTTCGTGAATTGCCAGGCTGCCTCTGTGCCCTGGACCGCCGGTCCCACAGGTTTGCCATTGGCATCGTAGAACGTTGTGCTGGCGCTGTACCCGGCAGGCAGCGGGTTGCCGTTCTGGCCCGCCTGCAAGACCACCACGCCGCCGTTGTCCGCGCCTATCGTGACAGAGGCCCCGCCAACCGGGTTAGTCGCCCCGTAGCCGACGTTGGGGCTGGGCTGGCCTGCGCCGCCGGAACTGGGAGTATGCACCGTTATGTTCAGCGTGGCGCTGGCATTGTTCGGGCCATCCGTGGCTGTGACGTTGACCGTGAACGTGGCGTCCGCGGCATTATTGTAAATGTGGGTTGCGGTAGTCCCGCCGGCTGTGGGCGTCCCGTCGCCAAAATCCCAAGTCAACGCGACCGTCGGCTTGGCAGAGTCGCTGGCCGTAGCAGTGAAGACTACTGGGAAACCTGCCAGAGCAGGGTTGGGCGACGCAGACAGGCTGGTGATGGTCAGCGGCCCTGCGTTACCACCACCGCTGATGGTGTATGCCGCGCTGGCCACGGCGCTGTTGGTCATGCCCGCGTTTACGGCATAGGCTTTGATCGTCGTTGTCGCTGCCACATTGATAGCGCCAGTATACTTCGTGGAAGAGGCCGAAGGGGTGGTGCCGTCCAGCGTGTAGTAGATCGTGGCCCCGGTGGTAGCGCACGAAAGCGTCACTGACTGAGCCGTGCTGTACGTTCCCCCAGCCGGGTTGAATGTAGGTGTGGCCACAACAGTTATCGCAGCAGTGATATTGATTGTCAGCGTCGCGGAGCCAGTGCCGCCGGCATTTGTGGCGCTGATATTCACGGTGGTGGAACCTGGTGCGTTAGGCGTGCCCGTGATCGCGCCTGTGCTTGTGTTCACTGACGCCCAGGACGGCAGGTTCGTGGCGTTGAAACTTGTGGGGCTGTTGCTCGCCGTAACGGTGTAACCAAAAGCTGCTCCCAGTGTGCCACTGGCTGTGGTGGCACTGGTGATTGATGGTGGAGCTACTGTGAGTTCACAGGAGGAAAAGAGTTCGCCATAACCGAGACCGCCAGCGACCAACACTTGCCCGTTGCCAAGCAAAGTGGCTGTATGGTATTGTCGTGCCATGTTAAGACTTCCCGTGACTGTCCAGATACCGGTGCTAGGATCATAGCATTCAGAGGACGCCAGCAAAACCATTCCAATACCGTAACCACCTGCAACCAGGACTTTGCCGTTGTTCAGAAGTGTGGCCGTGTGGTATTCGCGTCCCGTATTCATGTCTGCCGTGAGTATCCAAGTACCAGTACTCGGCTCATAGGGTTCACAGGAGGCCAGAACACCCATGCCAATACCACCATCACCGCCTGCGACTAGCACTTGGCCGTTGTTCAGAAGTGTCGCTGTGTGGCATTCTCGCTCCGTTTTTAGACTTCCCGTGAATGTCCACATACCTGTGCTGGGATCAAACATCTCACAGGAAACAAGAGCGTTGCTGCCGAGACCGCCAGCGACCAACACTTGCCCGTTGCCAAGCAAAGTGGCTGTGTGGTATTGTCGTTCCGTGTTTAGAGTTCCTGTGCATGTCCAGAAACCCGTGTTTGGATCATAGAGTTCACCGTTGTTGCCGCCAGAAACGTTGCCCCCAGCAACAAGCACCTGGCCGTTCTTCAAAAACGTGGCACTGTGATTAAACCTTGCAATGTTTAGACTCCCTGTAGCTGTCCATATACCTGTGCTTGGATCGTAGATCTCACAGGAAGATAAGGAATGACCATTACCATCATCACCGCCAGCAACAAGGACTTGGCCATTGTTCAGAAGTGTCGCTGTATGGCATTCTCGCGCCGTTTTTAGACTTCCCGTGAATGTCCAAGTACCAGCATTTGGATTGTAAGATTCACAGGAGCCTAACACAAAACCGTTGTAGCCGCCAGCGACGAGCACTTGGCCGTTGTTCAAAAGTGTGGCCGTGTGGTGATGCCGTGCCGTGTTGAGCGCCCCCGTGTAGCTCCACATTCCTGTCGGCCTTGCTGGCACGGTTATGGTAATACTCATTGAGGCAGTCCCGGTGCCGCCCGCGTTTGTCGCGCCGATTGTTACTTTCGCCGCGCCTGCCCCAGTCGGTGTGCCTGTTATGGCGCCGGTGCTAGTGTTTACAGAAGCCCACGAAGGCAGGTTCGTGGCGTTGTAGCTTGTAGGGTTGTTGCTCGCAGTGATTTGATAGCTGAACGCCGCCCCAACGGTGCCGTTTGCGGTTAACGCGCTGGTGATTGCAGGTGCCGGCGTTCCTGCCCAAACCGGACAAGGCAAGAGAAGGAGCCATAAGAAAACCAAGACCACTTTTTGAGCCTGCCGTTCAAAACTTAATGCCGTCGCGGTCTGTGCGTTCATGGCTATTCCCTCCGAAAAACGAAAAAGGGGCGCGCCCGCGCGCCGCTTCGCACCGCAGGGACATCACTCCCAGAAGTACCGAAACGACACCAGTACGCGCCCCCGCTTTCGCGGGAGCACAGCACCAAGTGTCGGCTGGTACTTCGCAGAACGCCTTGCAGCGTTCCGGTGATGTTTTGCGGTGCAGCCTTCACCCAGGCTGGCTCAAGCCAGCTTGGTTCTCAATTCTTACACGAAAACTGCCTTTCCCTCCGGTTGCGGTTCAACGTCGCCTTCACCAGTATACACCGCTATTGTGCTGCAATTGATTGATTGCGCTTGGCCGGTGAGGACCCCGCCCGTGGCCTTCTCCATAGCTGCACCATGTGGCGGAAACCACCCCGTTGCTCTTCCCCAGCCGCGCCCTGTGGCCTGTGGCCCGTCTTCTCCCTTCAAGCGGCCGTCAGTACCCTTGGCCGAAGATCCCCCTTCTGGCGCGTGCAGGGCGCGTGCTACAGCGGTCCTGTGGCGATTCTCGCGGTGTTCATGCCTGCCCCTTCCCCGCCAAGGCTTCGGCTGTGGCAAGCCAGCCTTCACGGACGGCGGCGGGAATCTTTGCCCACACCGCGGCAAGGCGCGCAAGATCGGCCGGCAGTCCAGGCGCGCTTTCCGTGCATTCTCTGTGCATTGTGGGTGCATAGATTTCAGCCCCAAAAGGCTTTGGGAACCTTCCGGGAACATTTGCGGTAGCACGAATAGCGCCCGCGGTACTACGGGCGTTTTCATAGGGAGATTGGGGGTTGTTTGCCGAAACTTTCGCGGAACCTTCGATACTGAAAATGGTGGAGGCGGCGGGAATCGAACCCGCGTCCCAAGATGTGTTCGGCAGGGCTTCTACGCGTGTAGCCAGACTACTTGACGGCTCTCTCGCTCTGCCAGCGCGGTCTTGGCACGCTCCAACAGGGCCAGCCCGGTTGATCTCGCGCAGGGTCCTTCGGACCGGAGGACCTCACGCCAGCCTGTTTTGGTGACGCAGCCGCGAACGCCACAGGCAGGGCTTTCGCGGCCACGCCGCTGGAGCTAACTTCCGTTAGGCAGCGAGGGCCAACTCATTGTTGGCAGTTCATTAGTGCACGGTGTTTTACGAGGCCTCCATGCAACCTCGACGCGCCGCTCCTGTCGTTCTCCATCCGGTCGAAACCTTTTCGCCCCCACGCAGAGGCAACACGAAACAGTATATACCGGGCGCGGGCGAAAGCCAAGCCTTTTTAGGCATTAGGCTTTAGGCATTAGGCATTAGGGTTGCACGGTTAGGAGGCAAAGCCTCAAGCCTCAAGCCTCAAGCCTAATGCCTAACGCCTAATGCCTAACGCCTAACGCCTAACGCCTAACGCCTAACGCCTAACGCCTATCCCTGCGGGTTCTCTCTCAAGAACCTCGCCAGACTCTCCTGCCATTGCGGCATGGGGGCCAAGTTGCATAGGCGCAGCGCGCGCTTCTCCAGCCGGGAATTGGCCGGACGGGGTGCGGGGCGTGGGAATTCCTGGGTCGTACACGGGAGCACGGGCCGCTTGATTCCGCGCGCGGCAAAAATGGCTTGCGTGAAAGCGTACCACGTAGCTTCCCCCTCGCACGTCAAATGGAATGTGCCCGCCAGCGGTGTTTTCAGGAGATCTTTCAGCCGCTCGGCGACCGCGTCGGTTGAGGTCGGGTTGCCGAGTTGGTCGTCAACCACCTTCAGGGGGCCGCCGGCTTGCGTGCCGAGTTTCAACATGGTGTGCACGAAACTCGGGCCGCCCGGGCCGTAAAGCCAGGCAATCCGCGCAATGACGTGGTCGGGACAGTGCGCGCGGACTGCCAGCTCGCCCGCGAGTTTGCTCGCGCCATAAACGGTCCGCGGCCCTGGGGCATCCCATTCGTGATAAGGGCGACCGAGCTCGCCACTGAAGACGTAATCGGTTGAAATCGCGATCAGCCGGGCGCCGTGCCGGTGGCAACTGATGGCCGTGTGGGCCGAACCCAGCGCGTTGATCCGGTACGCCTGGTCGCTTTCGCTCTCGCATTTGTCCACGGCTGTCATCGCGGCGCAGTGGATGACGGTCTCCGGCCGGAAAGACGCAATGGCGGCGTTGATGGCCCCCAGGTCCGTAAGGTCCACTTCGGGCAGGTCGGCAAGGGCCAGGGTATGCCCGGCAAGGTGGCGCTGGAGCGTGCGGCCCAGCATACCCTTGCCTCCGGTGATCAGGATTTTCATGGGCGGTAAACCGGCAGATCCGCTGCGGGCCGGGTGGCCAGCGTCCCGTACGCCCGGTCCTTGGCCGAGAGGAGAGGTGTGGCCCCGTGCAAAGGCCAGGGAATTTTCAGTCGGGGATCATTCCAGATGATCCCGCGTTCCTCTGTGGGTGCGTAGAAGTCCGAAGCTTTGTAAAGCACTTCCGCGGCGGCGCTGCAAACGAGGAATCCGTGGGCGAAGCCTTCCGGGATGAACAGCAGGCGTTTGTTTTCCGCAGACAGCCGTTCGGCAGCCCACTGGCCGAAGGCCGGGCTGCCGCGCCGGATATCCACGGCCACATCGTAGATCTCGCCTTGCACCACGCGGATCAGTTTGGCCTGCGCATGGCCCAGTTGATAGTGCAAGCCCCTGAGCACGGGGCCTTCCGAACGCGAATGATTGTCCTGCACAAACTGGCAAGTGATGCCCAGTTTTGCGAAAGCCTGGGCATGGTACGACTCCAGGAAGAACCCGCGGCTGTCGCCAAACACCTGCGGCTCCAGAATGAAGACCTCCGGCAGCGCCGTGCCAATGCGCTTCATGGGGCCGCCTCTGACTTCAGGAGCAGCCGCAGGTAATCGGCGTAGCCGCTCTTGCCCATGGACTCGGCTTCCGCGCGTATCTCCTCCGGGCCGATCCAGCCGTTGCGCCAGGCAATCTCCTCCAGGCAAGCGACCAGCACCCCTTGTCTTTCTTGGATCGCCTCGACGAAACT
>JBEKKG010000569.1:0-6589 GCA_050010835.1 Planctomycetota bacterium | reverse complement strand
TTGGCTTCCGGTTGGTTGTCGCTGGACCTCCTTAACCTGTGCTCTCTTGCTTTTTTACTCTTTGCCGCGAGCGAAGCGAGCGGGGCGAAATTTCTTGCTGGAAATGGGGGGCGAAATGGAGGAGTTGAAGGTCGTCGCGGACTTCTATGAGTTCATGCTCTGGCTGGTGCAACATACGGAGAAGTTCCCAAGACAGCATCGCTACAGCCTGGGCATAGCCATAGAGAACAGGCTGCAAACGCTCCTGGCGCTGCTGCTGCGCGCCAAGTACGCCAAGGCGGGCGGGAAGGTTGCGCACCTGACTGAGGCAAACTTGGAGTTGGAGATTCTGCGTTTCCAGTTGCGTTTGGCGAAGGACCTGCGGGCCTTGCCCCTGAAGAGCCACGAATACGCAGCGAAGGCGGTGCAGGGCTTGGGGACGCAGATAGGAGGCTGGCTCAAGAGCCAAGGCCAAGCAGCGTGAAACGACATGGCAATCTGTGGCCCGATGTGCTCGCCTGGAACAATCTGGTGTCGGCGGCTCGCAAGGCGCGGCGCGGCAAACGCGGCCGGGACGCGGTGCTATTTTTCGAGTTCGACCTTGAAGCGGAACTCCTGCGCTTGAAGGATGAGCTTCAGCGGGGCGTTTACAGGCCAGGCGCTTTCCGCTCGCACTGGATTACCCGCCCAAAACCACGTTTGATTTCTGCTGCCCCGTACCGCGACCGGGTTGTGCATCACGCGCTGATGAACGTCCTTGAGCCAATCCTGGACCGGCGCTTTCATCCGTACACTTTTGCCTGCCGGAAGGGCAAGGGCACCCATGCCGCCGCCAACCGCCTGCAAACGCTGATGGGGCGCTACGCCTACGCGCTGCAATGCGACATCCGCAAGTTCTTCCCAAGCATTGACCATGAGATACTGAAGCTGGATTTCAGGAGGGTCGTCAAGGACCGGCGCGTCCTGGGGTTGATGGACATTATTGTGGATTCATCGAATGAGCAGGAACCGATACAGGAATGGTTTCCTGGGGATGATCTTTTCGCTCCCTCGGAAAGGCGGCGCGGTCTGCCCATTGGGAATCTGACGAGCCAGTGGTTTGCCAACTGGTATCTGGACGGCCTGGACTGGTTTGTGGCGGACAGGCTTGGTATTGGCGGCTACGTGCGATACTGTGATGAACTTCGGGAGGTTGTCAACAGGGTCATGGCCTTTCTGGAAAATCGGCGCTTGCGGCTGCATGAAGAGCGCTTGAATGTCCAGCCATGCTGGTGCGCTCTGACCTTTGTTGGTTTCCGTCAATGGGCAACGCACCGGCTTCTGCGGAAAACAAACGTGCGCGGTTTTCGGCGGCGGCTGCGCTGGATGCGGCGCGCCTACGCGGCGGGCGAGATTGACTGGCCTGTGGTGAAATTGCGCTTGAACGGCTGGCTGGGCCATGCGAAACAAGCCGCTACCAAACACCTGCTGCGGCGGCTGAGCAAGGACTGGGTGTTTGGGAGGGGTAAGGCCGATTAGCCCGCGTGTTTTGCGGGGCGGGTCTTGGAACAACAATCCGAGGAACTGCCGCTCAGCGAATCGTAACAGGAACACGCCAGACAACCGGAACAACAACATTGGCTTCCGGTTGGTTGTCGCTGCACCTCCAGGAGCCAGGGCCTTCCTGGCTCATTGCCCGGAATCTTCATGTCCACGGACATGAAGAGCGCGGTAAGGAGGTCCTGGCTTCACCCCTGCGCCCTGCGTCAGCCGCGCCGGGCCAAACATGCGCAGTAACGCCGGGCGGGACTGGTAGGCGCTGCCGAAGGCTCCGCCCGGCGCATGGCTCAGAATTGCTGGCTACGCCGTCCTTGGCCGCAGGTCCACAGTCGCCTTCAGGTACTGGAGGATGACGGTTGGGGCCTCGTCCAGTCCTGAGAGCGAAACTGGATGCGAACTACGCCGCAAGCTTGCTCGCCGTCAGCAGATACGGCTGGATCGGCTCGACGAAGATGCTGGCAAACGGTACGAACGAAGGGCGGTTAGTCACCCGAAGAAAACTAGCACACTTGCGCAGTCTTGCCCGCCCCGCTATACTATGCCCGCTTTCGGTTTGCCGTCGAGAAACAAGGGCGTGGGGCCAAGCAGGAAGGCTTGCGCTGCTGAATGACAATTGCATCGTTACTTTTCTGGCTCGTGGTCCTGGTTGTCGCCGGCAGCGCCATTGTGGTGGTTACGGCGCGGAACATCCTGCACGCTGCGTTCAGCCTGTGCCTGTCGTTCCTGGGGGTGGCGGCAATCTACATTTTCCTGCATGCGGATTTTGTGGCGGCCGTGCAGCTTATCGTGTACGTCGGCGGCATCCTGGTGTTGATCCTCTTTGCCATCATGTTCTCGGCGAATGTGGCGGAAGATACCGCCGAGGGCGGGCGCAGCAAACTGGCGCTCGCCGCGGGAGCGCTGGGCGCGGTGGCTGTTTTTGGGGCCGTGGTGTTGATGACGCTGCGCCTGGAGAAACCCCTGGCTTTGGCCAACACGCAGGGTTCGGCGCCGTACCAGGCGGCAGTAAGCGTGGCCGCCGGGCAGACGGGCATCGGGCACCTGCTGATGGGCCAGTACCTGCTGCCGTTCGAGGTGGTTTCAGTGCTCCTTTTGGCGGCGCTGGTGGGAGCGGTAGTGATCATCCGCAAGGAACTCAAGTGATTTTCGATTTTAGATTTTCGATTGCCGTTGTGCGATTGCGCCACGCGGGCTGTTGAAATTGAAAATCGAAAATCAAAGATCGAAAATGTCTTGGTTGGAGCGCGTGTAAAGCATGGATAGTCCGCTGCTGGCCGGCCCGGATGCGCTGCTGAACTACCTGCTTCTGGCGGGGCTGTTGTTTGCCTGCGGGGTCTTTGCCATGATCAGCCGGCGCAACGCGGTGGGCATTCTGATGGGCGTGGAGCTGATCCTGAATGCAGCGGGAATCAACTTTGTGGCCTTTGCGCGTTTCGGCCACGATGCGCATGGCGGCAATCAGCTCGACGGGCAGGTTTTCACACTGTTCATCATTGTTCTGGCCGCGGCGGAAGCCGCCGTGGCGTTGGCGCTTGTGCTGGCCGTCTTTCAGACGCACAAGACCATCTCGCTGGATGAGGTGGATGAGATGAGGATGTGAGGAACGGTAGGACAGGCTTTCCAGCCTGTCCGGACAGGCTGGAAAGGACAGGCTAGAAAGCCTGTCCTACTGGTGCTCAGGACTGGACTAGATGCCCGAAGTTGACTCGATTTATTGGCTGCTGCCCGCGGGGATCCTGATTCTTCCGCTGCTGGCCTTTGTGCTCATTCTGTTCTTCGGCAAGCACATGCCGCAGTTCACGGACAAACTGGCCATTATCGCCATGACCTTGGCGCTGGCTCTTTCCGTGGCGTTGTTCGCGT
The DNA here is from genome assembly GCA_050010835.1 of Planctomycetota bacterium. Taxonomy (GTDB): domain Bacteria; phylum Planctomycetota; class SZUA-567; order H5-PLA8; family H5-PLA8; genus JAPLOD01. The sequence goes on along the minus strand of JBEKKG010000569.1, from coordinate 3,208 downwards.
GTATCGCCCGGGACAGAGGCGCGTGTGCGCAGAGCACGCCGGTAGTCACCTCGGTCTCCTGGATGCACCTGGCCGGCGTCAATCTGACTATGGGCTTCCTGGTGGACAACCTGTCGGCCTTCATGTGCATTGTGGTCACGGGGTTGGCCACGCTGGTGCTGATCTATTCCATTTTCTACATGGAAGGCGACAGCCTGTATGGCCGCTACTTTGCGTACATGTGTTTCTTCTGTTTTGCGATGCTCGGCGTGGTCCTCTCCAACAACCTGCTGATGACCTACGTTTTCTGGGAACTTGTCGGGCTGGGCAGCTACTTGTTGATCGGCTTCTGGTTCTACAAGCCGCCTGTCGCCGAGGACCGCCATTATCAGGAAATGAAGGCCTCCTACGCCACGGGCATTGACGAACGCTATCTCTCGCCGGCCCATGCGCAGAAGAAAGCCTTCGTGATGAACCGCGTGGGGGACTTTGGTTTCGCTTTGGGCATCGCCATCTTTGCCACGGTGCTGCTCAGAGCGGCCGGGCTGCCGGCCTTCCGGGCGCTGCAGCTCAGCGACAGCCCGCTTAGCTTCGACAAGCTCTACGCGGCCACTTCCGCGGGCGCTTTTGAGCAGGTGACGCTGCTGGGGTTGAGCGGCACGGCGCTGTTGACACTGGCGGGCTGCTTGACTTTCATGGGCGCGATCGGCAAGTCGGCGCAGTTCCCGCTGCACACCTGGCTCCCCGACGCCATGCAAGGCCCGACCACGGGTTCTTCCATCATCCACGCCGCCACCATGGTCGCGGCGGGAGTGTACATGACGGCGCGCATCCACCCGCTGCTGACACCCACGGCTCTGCACTTCGTGGCCCTGATCGGCGCGATCACGGCTTTTCTGGCGGCCACGATGGCGTTGGTGCAGTGGGACATCAAGGCGGTGCTGGCCTATTCGACGATTTCGCAGCTCGGCTACATGATGATCGGTCTAGGCTCGGGCGGCTATACCGCGGGTCTGGCACACTTGTTCACACACGCGATGTTCAAGTGCATGTTGTTCCTGGGCGCCGGGGCCGTCATCGTGCGCTGCCACCACTTGCAGGACATGAACCGCATGGGCGGCCTGCGGCACAAGATGCCCCTGACGCACTTGGCCATGCTGGCGGGGACGCTGGCCATCACCGGCGTGCCGTTGTTCAGCGGGTTTTACTCTAAGGACTTCATTCTGGCGACGGCGCTTGCACAGGCCCTGGAACACGGTGGGACATATTGGATTCCATCACTGTTGGCCTTTGGGGTGGCGGGCCTGACGGCGTTCTACATGTTCCGGCTCATCTTCATGACCTTTTGGGGCGAACCGCGCGACCACCACGTTTACGAACACGCGCACGAAGCCTCCCCTGTGGCTTATGTGCCGCTGCTGATCCTGGCGGCGCTGTGCCTGGGTTTCTGGTGGAGCGGAAACCTGAACTTCGTCCTGTTCAAGATCCATCTGCCTTTCTTCTCCACACATGCCGGCCCTGAGGCCCAAAGCTGGATAGAAGCGCTGATAGTGTCTCCAGCCGCCGTGGGGTTGTCCGAGGAACAGGAAAAACTGGAGCACTTGGCGCACGGCGTTGCGACGGGTGTCTCGATCCTGATGCTGCTGCTGGGCCTGGGCGCCGCTTATGCGATGTACCTCAAGAAGACGGTGACGCCCGAACGGCTCATGCAGCTTGCGCCGTTGCGTGCGGCTTACAGGCTCTTCAGCGAATTGTGGTTCATTGACCGCCTGTACCAGAACGGCCTGGTGGTGTGGGCGAAGAAGCTGAACCGGCTGGCGTGGCGCTTTGATGACGGCGTCATTGACTCCTGGCTGGTGGACGGCTTGCTGCCGCACACGGCGAGATTCTGGAGCATGATGGCGCGCGCTTTCGATAACTGGATCGTGGACAAGTGCGTGGACCTCTTCGGCATCGTCACGTGGGTGCTGGGGGCGCTGGCACGCGCGGTGCAGGCAGGCAAGATCCAGTATTACGTGTGCGTGACGTTTGGCATGGTGTTGGCGGTTTGGCTGGGGCTGATGTTGTTCCTGAGATGAGGCGCGGCAGCATGGCGGACTTTCCACTCTTAAGCTTGTTCACATTCGCGCCCGTGCTGGGGATGCTGGTGATTTTCTGCATTCCCTCCAAGCGCGGCGAGATCATCAAGACCGTGGCTGCGGCGGCCGCGGCGGTGCCGTTGATCATTGGCGTGTACATCTTCTGTGTCTTCCGGGATGACGGCGGGATGCACTTCTATGAGAACCACCTGTGGATCAGCGGCCTGAACATCTACTACAAGCTGGGCATAGACGGCATCTCGGCCACCCTGCTGGCGCTTTCCGGGCTGGTCGGTTTCGTCGCGGTGGTCTCAAGCTGGGGCATCGAGAAGCAGGTCAAGGGCTACTTCGCGCTCATCCTGCTGCTGCTGGCCGGCATGAACGGGGTTTTCTGCGCGTTGGACTTTTTCCTCTTCTACGTCTTCTGGGAGCTGATGCTGCTGCCGATGTACTTCCTCATCGGCCTGTGGGGCGGCCCGGCGCGCGTGTATGCGGCCATCAAGTTCTTCCTTTACACCATGGCCGGCTCAGTCCTGATGCTGGTCGTCCTCCTGGCGGTCTGGTATTGGTCGGACGGTTCGTATTGCAGCAAGCCCGTGGTCATGGCGGTGAAGCGGGCCGTCCTGGCCGGACACGCCGGCCTGCTGCAAGACATTGCCAATGAGGAGAAAGCCCTGCGGGCGCGCGAGGGAGAAACCGCGAAGTTGAGCGACGCGGCGTTGGCGGGGCTGCTCAACAAGCACCAGATTGATTGCGCCGGCCCTAAAGAACTGCGCAACTATGTTGGGAAACTCAGCGACACGGTCGGCAAGACGGACGAGGAACTCACGGCCGCAATCGAGCGCATTCCGCTCTATCGCACCTTCAGCTTCACCCAGCTCAAAATGCGCTACAGGCTTTTCCTCGGCAATTTCAACTGCTTCGGCTGGGAATGCGGTTTTGCCACGGTCATGTTCATCCTGCTGTACGTGGCCTTCGCGATCAAAGTGCCCGTTTTTCCTTTCCACACGTGGTTGCCTTGGGCGCACGTGGAAGCGCCTCTCGCAGGGCCTGCCGAAGGACATGTCGATCACGGAAGTGGCCGTCAGCCCGGCCGGCACCCGCGATGTCTACGCCATCGGCACGACGGGCTGGGGCGGGGCGTTCTACCG
>JBEKKG010000568.1:0-5433 GCA_050010835.1 Planctomycetota bacterium | reverse complement strand
CTCCCAGCCGTAGTATACAGTAGGGGGAGGGCCAGTGCTATGTACAATCCAAGTCCACGCCGCAGCGGGGTGCATGTCAGTAAATGTACCGCGGGCGTCCCGCCCGCCCGTGGCAGGCCGGCAGGGCGCGAGGACGAAGGCGGGCGGGACGCCCGCGGTACGCTCTGGGCCACGCATTTACTGACATGCACCCTCGTTCCCCTTCGCCTGTGGTCAGAACTGGGAATTGCAACTGCGCGCAGTATGCTGCCCGATTTCTGGAAACATCCCGCCCGCCGCGGCGTCTAAGAGTGGCAGAGTCAGCAAGGGGAAGTAGAATGCGGGCGGGACGCCCGCGGTACATTTAGAGGATGCAAACATGAAATGCCGAATGCGATTTGTGTCAGCGTTGGCCTTGGCGCTTGCAGTGGGGCTGGCCTTGTGGGGCCACGTTCGGGCCGACAAAGCCACGACCCAGGACCTCGGAGGCGCGGACCGTTACCTGACGGCGGTCAGCACGGACAAGCCCATCTACCGGCCCGGCGAGAAAGTTTTTGTCCGCGGCGTGCTCTTGAACGCCGCCAATCACAAGCCTCTGCCGGACAACCAGCAGTCGCAGACCACCATCGAGATCAAAGGCCCCAAGGGCGACACCGTGGCCAGCGGCGACGCGATGACACAGGATTCCGTCTGGGGTTTCGGCTGGGACATCCCGAAAGAGCAGGCGGGCGGCGAGTACACCGTCAAGGTCACGTATCCCTGGACCGGCCACGCGCCCGCTGAGCGCAAGTTTGACATCCGCGCCTACCGCGCGCCGCGCCTGCGCAGCCAGATCGTTTTCCTGCGTGACGGCTACGGCCCGGGAGAGAAGGTCGCGGCCACGCTGCACACCGAACGGAGCGAAGGCGGCATTCCCGAAGGCGCCAAAGTAAACGTCATTGCCCGCGTGGACGGCACTGAAATCCGCGGCAGCGACGGCAGAGTTGACGCCAAGGGCAACTGCACTGTGGGCTTCGATCTGCCCAAGGAAATTGCCCGCGGCGAAGGCACTTTGGCGTTGGTCGTCGAGGACGGCGGCCTGGTCGAGACCGCCAGCAAGACGATCCCGATTCTCCTCCAGACAGTGGACATCAAGTTCTACCCCGAAGGCGGCGAGTTGGTCGCTGGGCTGCCGAACCGCGTCTACTTCGAGGCGCGGCAGCCGAATGGGAAACCTGCGGATATTGAGTTCACAGTGCTTCGAGAAGGAGGAGACCTGAGTTATAAAGCAATCCCTTATCGCAGCGAACATGAGGGCCGCGGGCGTTTTGGTATCGAGCCCGCACCAGGCACGAAGTGGTCACTCCACATACAGAAGCCAACAGGCATAACGAAGACATACCCGCTGCCAGAGGTCAAGAAGGAAGGCGTCATCCTTCGCGTGAAGAACGCGGTCGTGGCGGCAGGAAAGCCAATCGAAGTACAACTTTTTTCAGCCACTGAGCGAACAGCGAAAGTCACCGCATCGCAACGCGAGAGCGAAGTTGCCTCGGCTGAAGTGAGGATAGGTGCGTACTTGCAGGGATCCAAAATAATCATAAGCCCGGAAGGTAACATCCTCGACCAGCCCAATCGAGTTCCATGCGATGTATTACTCGATCCCAAAGAAGCATCCGGCGTCCTCCGCTTCACAGTCTGGGACGACAAAGGAATCCCCCTCGCCGAGCGGCTCATCTACCGCGAGCCTGCCAAGAAGGTCAACGTCTCCATCACGCCGGACAAGAAGTACTTTGTCCCCGGCGACAACGTGAAACTGACTGTGAAGACCACGGACAGCGCAGGCAATCCGGTTCCCGCCGTCGTGGGACTCACCGCCACTGACGACAGCGTGCTGGAGATGATTGAGAAGCGCGAACAGGCCCCGCGGCTGCCCGTGATGGTGCTGCTGGAGCCGGAAGTGCAGGAACTGGCCGACGCCCAAATCTACCTCGACGAGAAGAACCCCAAGGCGCCGCTTGCAGTGGACCTGCTCCTGGGCACGCAGGGCTGGCGGCGCTTCGCTTTCATGGACATCGAAAAATTCATCCGCGAAGTCGGCGACAACGCCCGCCGCGCGCTGGCGCTGCGCATCCAGGCCAGGCACGAGATCGAGAAGGCGGCGGTGTTGCGCGACGGCGCAATGTTGGGAATGGCCAAAGGCGAGGGCGGCGCGCCTATGCCCCCTGGCATGCCCATGGCCGCTGGTGCTCCTCCCCGTCCCGATGCCGCGCCGAAAGGTCCTCCTCCCGCTCCTGCCGCCGCACCCGCGGAGCCAAATGCGGCGCCCGTAGCGCAGAACCGCGCGAGGGGTGCCGTGGAAGAGGAGCGGCGCAAGGCCCCCGCCCAGGCCGCTCAGGCGGACGAGCTCGCGGCCGACAAACAGCCGGCGGCAGACAGAGCCCGGGCCGCAGGGGAAGGGAAGCTTCAAGTAGCTATGGAACAGGCCGCCAAACAGAAAGAAGATGGCAAGTTCTTCAATAATGAGCAACAAATGGCCAAGAGGCGGCAATTGAGGCAGGAGCCAAACTTCGTCGTCGTGCGCGAGTATGCCCACAAGGTCCGCCCCGACCGCCAGCCCACCGACCGCGTGGACTTCGCCGAGACGCTCTACTGGAACGCCGGCGTCAAGACCGATGCCAAGACCGGCGAAGCCACGGTTTCTTTCGGCCTGAATGACAGCGTGACGACGTTCCGCATCTTCGGGGATGCCTTCGGCGGCGACGGCGCTCTGGGCGCGGCCAACATGGGTCTCGAATCCGTCCAGCCCTTCTACGTGGAACCCAAGCTGCCTCTGGAAGTGACCAGCGGCGACACGATCCTGCTGCCCATCACAGTGGCCAACGCGCTGGGCAGCGACCTTGCCGGCGCCACGCTCAGCCTGGAGCTGAAAGGCGAATTCAAGTTCACGCAGTTGCCGCCGTTCGAGGTCAAGGGGTTGGACCGCACGCGGCAGGTTCTCAAGATCGGCGTGGGGTTCAACAACGGCCCGGAGGACTTCGTCCTGACCGCTCAAGCCGGGCCATATCTGGACAAAGTCGTGCGCAAGCTGAGCACGAAACCCAAGGGCTTCCCGATTGAGACGCCCTTCGGCGGGATGCTCGGCCCCGCCAAGCCCGTCACACACACCGTCACGATTCCCGACGGCCTGGTGACGCGCAGCCTGGTGACTAACGTCGCCGTCTACCCCACCCCACTCGCCAACTTGACCGAGGCGCTCCAGCGGCTCATCCAGGATCCCAACGGCTGCTTTGAGCAGACCAGCTCGACGAGCTATCCGCTGACGATGGCCCAGCAGTACTTCCTCGGCCACACCGGCGTGGACCCGGCAATGGTGGAGCGCGCGCGCTCGAAACTCGACGCCGGCTACAAGCGGCTAGTCAGTTTCTGGTGCCCGGACCGCGGCTACGAGTGGTTCGGCCAGGACCCCGGCCACGAGGCGCTCACCGCGTTCGGTGTGCTGCACTTCACGGACATGGCCCAGGTGCGCGAAGTGGACCAGAACATGATCACGACGACGCGCGCGTGGCTGCTCAAACAACGCGACGGCAAGGGCGGGTTCGAGCGCAAGCGCCGCGCGCTGCACACCTGGATCGAAGATAAGGATTGCTCCAATGCGTACATCCTCTGGGCGCTCCTGGAAAGCGGCGAGAAGCCCGAGAACCTGTCCGCCGAGATCGCCGCGTTGAAGACCGCCGCGCCCCAGTCCCAGAACAGCTACGTCGTGGCGCTGGCGGCCAACGTCTTCCATCTGGCCGGCGACAAGGCCGAAGCCACTAAGCTTATGGAGCGGCTGACAGCGAAACAGAACAAGGACGGCGCTGTGGACGGCGGGACCGCAACTATCGTCGGCAGCGGCGGCGAAGCGCTCCAGATTGAGACCACCGCTCTGGCCACGCTGGCCTGGTTGCGTGAGCCGAACTTCGCGGGCGCCGTCGAGAAGGCGATGGTCTTCCTCGCCGATTCGTGCAAGGCCGGCCGCTACGGCTCGACCCAGAGCACCGTGCTGGCCCTGCGCGCGATAGTCGCCTACGACAAGCAGCGCGCGCGGCCCAAGGCGCCGGGCAAAGTCCAGGTCTTCGTGGACGGCCAGGGCGTGGGCGGCTGGATTCCCTTCGATCAGACCACGCAGGGCGCGATCAAGCTGCCGGACGTAAGCGAGCTGCTCACCAAGGGCGAACACAAGATCGAAGTGAAGATGCAGGACGGCAGCGAAATGCCGTACTCGGTGGCCGTGAACTATAACGCGCTCACCCCGGCCAGTTCCAAGGAGTGCAAGCTCGGCCTGGACGTGAAGCTGGCTGCCGAGCAGGTTGCCGAAGGCGCCGCGACCGAGGCCAACGTGACCGTCACCAACAAGACCAAAGAAGTTGTCCCCACGCCGGTGGCGATCATCGGCCTGCCGGGAGGGCTGGAGCCGCGCCACGACCAGCTTAAGGAGCTGGTGAAGAAAGGCACGGTTGACGCCTACGAGGTCCTCGGGCGCGAAGTCGTGCTCTACTGGCGCACGTTGGCCGCGGACGCAAAAGTTGAGGTGCCCCTCAGCCTGGTCGCCGCCGTGCCCGGAACCTACACCGGTCCCGCCAGCCGGGCGTACCTGTACTACACGGATGAGCACAAGCAGTGGGTGGAAGGGGTGAAGGTCAACATTGCGCCGAAGTAGGACAGCCTTTCCAGGCTGTCGGGGTAGGGCAGCCTTTCCAGACTGTCGGGGTAGGGCAGCCTTTCCAGGCTGTCGGGACAGGGCAGTAGGACAGCCTTTCCAGGCTGTCCGGACAGGGCAGTAGGACAGCCTTTCCAGGCTGTCCGGACAGGGCAGTAGACAGCCTTTCCAGGCTGTCCGGACAGGGCAGTAGGACAGCCTTTTCAGGCTGTCCGGACAGGGCAGTAGACAGCCTTTCCAGGCTGTCCGGACAGGCTGGAAAGCCTGTCCTACCACTGTTTTCCGGTGTATGCCTATTATGACTGCCGTGGTCCGGGGCTGCGGAACAGAGGGTGGGAAACAGAGCACTGACAAAGGAGGAAGTTTTCAATGCTGAGGAATCTGTGGTGGGTCTGTATGGGGGCGGTGAGCGTGGCGCTGCTGGCCGCGCCGGCTTGGGCGGAGGACGTCAAGCCGATCAAGGCGCTGCTGATCATCGGCGGCAATGCGCACGACTACAAAACGCAGACGAAGCTGATCACAGAGGGTCTTAGCGCCCGGGCAAACATCGAGTGGACAGTCGAGCATCCCGTAAATGCCCTGGGCAAGGAAATGCCCGGCAATACGGCGATTGAGATTTACAAGAAGCCCGACTGGATCAAGGGCTACGACGTGGTCGTACACAACGAGTGCTACGCGGAAGTCATGGACAAAGAATTCGTCGAGAGCATCGCCAAAGCGCACTCGGAAAGCGGCGTCGCGGGCGTGGTGATCCACGGCACTCTGCACGCCTACCG
>JBEKKG010000567.1:0-5434 GCA_050010835.1 Planctomycetota bacterium | reverse complement strand
GAGAGGGAGAGAGCATCACATTGGCGGGCTTGAGGTCGCGGTGGACAATGCCTTGCGCGTGGGCGGCGTGCATAGCCAGGGCGAGCTTCTCGGCCATCTCGGCGCACCACTTGGGCGGCTGGGGCTTTCCGCCGATGCGTTTGGCCAGGCTGCCGCCCTCGACGAATTCCATCGAGAAGTAGGGCCGCCCGTTGTGTTCAGCGATCTCGTAGATCTGGATGATGTTGGGATGCTGGAGCTGCGCGACGGCCTCGGCTTCGATGCGGAAGCGCACGAGCATTTCCGGGCCGGCCAGTTCCGCCGAAAGGATCATCTTCAAGGCGACGACGCGGTTGAGGCCGGTCTGCCGGGCCTTGTAGACGACGCCCATGCCGCCGCGGCCGAGTTCGTCGAGGATTTCGTAGCCGGGGATGGTGGGATAGGCTGGACGGTCGTCGGGCTGGGGCTGGTCCTCCGCGTCTGCGGGATGGGGCGCTGTCGCGACGCGGCGGCCCGGGGACTTGACGGTGTCGTCTGTGGCGGCCGTCGGGCGACTGGCGGGCGGCGGTTGCGGCGTCCGCAGCGTGTCGTTGGTGGCCGGCACGCGGAACTTCTTCCCGCACTTGGGACACTTGACGAGTTTCCCCGGCTCCGCGCTCAGTTCCAGCGGCGTGCCGCAGGTGGGGCAGGAATACGTTTGCGTTTCCGGCATGGCTGCTCACGCCCCGACCCCCGGCGCCTTCATCACCCAATTCGTGCACCGGTAACAGTTCAGTCCGAGCCGCGCGCGTAAGCAAGCGGCAATATCCGCTCCCTCACGGTCGCGGCTCGGACTGAACGGTTACTTGCGCCGCAGTGTAACCGGACCACGGCCTTCCGCAAGACCACAGGGCAGGCCAGCAAGCGGTCACGGGAAGCGACCCGTTACCTGGTATGGGAAGAATGGGAAAGATGGGAAGAATGGGAACTATGGAACCGCGCCCTTACGGTCGCGGCAGGGTGTGCCACGATCCACGATCCACGCTACACGATCCCGCTTTCTCCTCTGCGCCCTCTGCGTCTCTGCGGTGAGAAATCCGTGTTAGTGCGCCGGGATTCCCTCATCCTCCGGCAAGGGCTCGTCCCTGGTTTCCGGCGCCCAGAGGAGCGCGATCAAGCCGATGGCGTAGGAGCAGGAGATCACCAGCGCGGCCAGGCGGAAGCCATGAGTTTCATATTTCCCTTCCCACAGCGCCGAGAGCGTGCCCAGCGTGAAGGGGCCGATGGCCGCCACGAAACGCCCCACGTTGTAGCAGAAACTCGTCCCGGTGTTGCGCAGCCGCGTGGGGAAAAGCTCCGGGAAATACATGGCGTAGCCGCCGAAGGGCGCCAGTGTGCCGAAGCCCAGCAGCGGGGCCATGTACCAGAGCTGGCTCCGGTCATGGAATGAGTAAAACGTGAAGACCACGGAGAACCAGCCGAGCAGAAAGGCGAAGAGAAACGCGGGGCGGCGCCCCAGGCGCGTGGCACAATAGGCGTACATGAGGATGCCGAGGAACGCGCCGATATTCTGGAGAATGAGGAACCAGGCCTTAACGTCCGTCATGTCCTTCGGCGACAGGGCCTTGGCGAGGAGTGCCTGCACTTGCGCTTTCTGGACGGTATTCAAGGGCGTTGCCAGCGCCTGGTTCTGCAGCGTCTCAATCTCCGCCGCGCCCGCTGCATCCTTTGGCGTGGCCAGCACTTTGCTGCTGACGACCCGGTCAGCCGGTCTAAGCCATTTGGAGACCAGAGCCATATAACCGCGCGTATCTTCCCTGCTGAAAGCCAGAATCGCGTCCCTGTGCTCTGTCACTCCGTGCGCTTGCGCCACCGCCGCGATCTTCGCCTGCGCCTCCGCGGTGAGCATCAGGAAGGAATCGTCAAGCAGTTCCGGGGTGAAGAAGCCGGCGCCCCAGAGGCCGAGCACGCCGGCAATGCCCAGGGCCAGGCCAACCAGCGTGTTGCGGCGCCAGCGGGCTGCACGGAACAGGTCGCTTATGCTGCCCAAGTGCCGGCTCGCATCCTGTCCCGCGGCTGTCGCCGCCTTGGCGGCTGCCTTGGCCTTGACCCAGCGTTCCGGTTCGCGCAGCTTCAGGAAGGCAAACACAGCCAGCAGTGCCGGCAAGGCCCCGACGAAGTACACCGTGCGCCAACCGTAATTTTTCTCAACGACCTTGAACAGCAGGGCGCCGATGACGTTCCCCACGGCCGACAAGGCCTGCACCAGGCCCAGGCACTTGGCGCGCGCCTTCTCAGGCATGGCTTCCGCCACGAGCGAAGCGCCTGCGGCGAACTCGCCGCCGACACCCATGCCCGTGAGGAAGCGGTAAATGCCGAAGTCCCACCACCGCTGCGCGAAGTAGCTCAGGCCCGTGAATCCTGCGTACACCAGGATGGTCAAAGCCATAGTCTTGGCGCGGCCCCACTTGTCGCCCAAAGAGCCGAAGAGCAGGCCGCCTATGGCCCAGCCAAGAATGAACATGCTGGTGACCCGGCCGCCGTATTGGTTTACATCCCCGCCGTTCTGGCCGAGCAGGTCCTTGATCGCGATGGAACGCGACGCAATGAAGATCTGCCCGTCCATCGTGTCAAACAGCCAGCCGAAAATGGCCATGCTGAGGACGAACCAGTGGTAGCCGTTCAGTTGCCGCCACCAGGGACGGCTATCCAACGCAGATTCCGCAGACGGGTTGCTCATGCCGTCAGCTCCTTCCAGTGGGTCTTGGGGCGCACTGCCTCCGAACCCGCTTGGCAAAGGGGGCAAGAAGCGGCCGGCCAGGTGTGAATCTGGGTGGTGATCAGGGCGCGAATCTGCCGGCCGGAAAGTTCGCCGGAACCGGAGCGGTTCACCAGGCAGAGGATGCAAGGCAGGATGTCGCCGGCCGCGGCGCCGGCCTTCAGCAAGGCGGCGATAGTCTTCAGCGTGGACCCGCCGGTGGAGATGGTGTCCTCGACGACCAGCACTTTCTCGCCGGGCGCAAGCTCGAAGCGGGCCAGCTTCATCTCCTCGCCATCCTTTTCGGTGAAGCCGGCGCGCGCGCCCAGCCGCTCCGCCACGGCGTAGGCCAGCGTGATGGCGCCAAAGGCCGAACCGATGACCCAATCCACCTTCTGGCTGGGCAGCAACGGCGCCAAGCCGCCGCTGTCGGTGACTATGCGCTGCAGCAGACGGGGGTGTTGAGTGACAAACGTGCAGTTCACGAAGCCGTCGGAATGCAGGCCGCTGGTCAGCAGCGCGTGGGGCCGCGCGGCCTGGCCGGCGTGCATCCAGATGGCGCCCTGCGCCTGAAAGAGTTGCTTCCAATCCGTGCCCATCGTTCCTCCGCCAATTGTGTGCATCACCGGACCTGCTTGTGCCACGGATATGCCGCCGCAACGCGGCGGCTTATCCGTGCTACCCGCGGCTGGCACGGATGAGGCCGCGCCAAACAGCCGGCGCGGCCACATCCGTGGCACAAGTCCGGTGGTGCACCTCCGCCAATTGTTTTTGCCTTTTCCACCGTTGGCAAATACAGTACGGGGGCATGAGCATACATCCAAGCGCAATAATCGCAAAAGGCGCCGAACTGGGGAACGGCGTGGACGTGGGCCCGTTCGCAATCGTTGAGGACGGCGTGAAAGCCGGCGACGGCTGCCGCATCCGCGCCCGCGCGCACCTCTGTCCGGGCGCCGTGCTGGGCCGCAACTGCGACATCCACATGAACGCCGTGATCGGACACCTGCCGCAGGATTTCTCGTACAAGGGCGAAGCCATCGCTACAGTGCTGGGCGACGGCGTGACAGTGCGCGAGAACGCGACCATCCACGGTTCCGTAGGCCAGACGCCCACGCTGGTCGGGGACAACTGCTACCTGATGGTCGGGAGCCACGTGGCGCACGACTGCAAGCTGGGCCGCGGGGTGCTCCTGGCCAATGGCGCGCTGCTCGCCGGCCACGTCAGCGTGGATGACAACGCCATAGTCTCCGGGAACGTGGTGATCCACCAGTTCGTGCGGGTCGGCCGCCTGGCCATGCTTTCCGGCGGCTCGCGTTTCGGCATGGATGTCCCGCCTTATGTGATCGGGGACGGGGTGAACGCCATCACCGCGCTGAACACGGTGGGTCTGCGCCGCGCCGCCGGCCTGACGGACGAAGAGCGGCGCGACATCAAGGCCGCGTTCAAGATCCTCTATCGCAGCGGACTGGCGCTGCAAGAAGCGCTGGCCCGGCTGCGCGCGGAGTTCAAAAGCCCCGCCATAGCCTACTTGCTGGAGTTCTTCACGGCGCCCAGCCGCAGGGGGTTCTGCCGCTGCCGGCTGGGCGGGCGCAGAGGAAAGAGCACGGATGACGGAGCGGACTGATGCGCCAACCGCCTCTGCTCCGGGAAGCGCACCGCTACCCCGTGGTAAGCGGCTTGGCCGTGGCGGCGCTGACGGCCACGATAGCCTGGTGGTGCGAGTGGGACGTCAGGTCCTACCTCATGAGCCGCCGGTTCTGGCCGCGCGAACCGTGGCGGCTCATAACCTCAACGCTGCTGCATGCGGACATTGTACACCTGGCCTTCAATCTGTACTGGTTGTGGGTCTTCGGGACACTTATCGAGGAGGTCTTCGGCTCGCTCAAGACCCTGGGGCTTGTGCTGCTGCTCGCCGCCGGGCCGGCCGCCGCGGAATACGCGCTGCTGCACGGCGGGGTGGGCCTTTCGGGCGTGGGCTACGGGTTCTTCGGGCTGCTCTGGGTCTTGAACCGCAGGGACGGCCGCTTTTTCGGCGCGGTGGACCGCGACACGAGGCGCTTGTTTGTGGGCTGGTTCTTCCTCTGCATTCTCCTGACCGTGCTGGATATCCTGCCGGTTGCGAATTTCGCGCACGGCGCCGGGGCCGTGCTGGGCATACTGCTGGGCCATGCCATCAGCAGCCGCGGCCCGCGCCGTGCGGTCTTCGCCACGGCGCTCATTGTGTTGTCGGTGCTCATGCTCGCGGCGGCAGGACCCTGGCGGCCTTACGTCAACCTGCAGTGAGGCTGGATCCGAATCCGGCTTTCGGCGGCAATTTTTCAATTTTCATTTTTCAATTTTCATTTTTCAATTCCGTTAGTCTTGGCATCTTGGCGGCCAAAGAATCGCGGGTAGAATGCCCTCATGTGCCGCTTACTCCAACTCATCACGCTGCTTCTCCCCGTATGCGCATACAGCGCGGAAGAGCATACGCCTTCCTGGCCTCTCTGGGACGGCCATGAGACCGTTGAGCAGTACTCCCGCCGAGTGAGCTTGGCGCCAACGCTGACGCTGCAATTGGGCAACGGTGTCGCTCTTGAGCTGGTCCTGATTCCTGCGGGCAAGTTCATCATGGGCACGCCTGAGCCCAAGCCCGTGGATGAAGAAGCCTTCCGCAAGAAGATCGTGGCTGGCCAGGCGTTCTTTGCGGCCGGGGCAGGGGTGCTGTTGGTTCTCTTA
>JBEKKG010000566.1:0-5439 GCA_050010835.1 Planctomycetota bacterium | reverse complement strand
CGCGAGTGCGACCCGGCGAAGGAGATCCATAAGCTTACGCGCGGCCTGGGCGCCGAGGTGTGCGTGGAAGCTGCCGGCGCCGCCGCCACCTGCAGGGCCGCCATTTCTTCCGCGGCGTTTGCGGGCCGCGTCGTGCTGCTGGGCAACCCGTCCGGCGACGTGACGCTGCCCCAGGCGCTGCTCTCCCAGGCCATGCGCAAAGAACTTTGCCTCTTCGGCACGTGGAACTCTGATTTCCGCGCCACGGACGGCCTGGACGACTGGCGCGCCGCGCTGGGCGCGGTTGCCAGCGGCGCGCTGCAACTCCAGCCGCTGGTCACCCACAAGCTGCCGCTCGACCGCGCGTTCGCCGGCCTGCAGATGATGCGGGACCAGACGGAGTTCTTCGCCAAGGTGCTGGTGCAGCCTTGAGGTACGGCGGTGTATGTCCTTACAGGGCGCCGGACATCCCGGCCAAGGAGCGTAGCGCGATCCTCTGGATCGCGCTGCAAGCCGGAGGCTTGCGCTACGGTGGTTGGGGCAGAACTGAGAGGAGAACTGAAGATGCCAGCCAAAATCTCACGCCGTTCGTTTGCCAAGCGGGCCGCTCTTGTCGCCGGGGCCGCGACCTGCGGACCGTTCGTGTTTGCTGACGGCGCACCCAGTGGCAAGCTGGGCGTGGCAGTCATCGGGGCTGGCGGCCAGGGCGGCGCCAGCGTCAATGAGGCGGTCAACGAACGGCTCATCGCGCTGGTGGATGCCGACGACGGGCGCCTCGCCAAGGCCGTCAAGGACGTCGCCGCCAAGGCCCCCAACGTGAAGACGTACTTCGACTACCGCAAGATGCTGGATGAGTGCCACAAGGACCTGGACGCCGTCTTCATCGCCACGCCCGACCATCACCATGCGCCGGCGGCCATCCGCTGCATAGACCTGGGCAAGCACGTGTACATCGAGAAGCCCATCGGCCACGACCACTATGAGGTGCGCAAGCTCACCGAGGCCGCGCGCGCGAAGAAGGTCATGTCCCAGCTTGGGAACCAGGGGCACAGCGGCGAGGAATACCGCCGGCTCTGCGAGTACATCTGGGCGGGCGCGATCGGGCCGGTCAAGGAAACGCATACCTGGACCACCTGGAGGTTCGGCGGCACGGACAACCGGCCCCCGAGCAAACCCGTGCCCAACGGGCTGCACTGGGATGAGTGGATCGGACCGGCGCCCTTCCGTCAATATCATGACGGGCTGGCTCCCTTCGGCTGGCGCTGTTACATGGACTTTGGCACAGGTTCCGTGGGGGACCAGGGCTGCCATATATGGGACGGCGTCTTCTGGGCGCTCAAGCTCAAGAGTCCTCAGACTTTCGAACTGCTTGCCCAGGACGGCGGGAGCAAGGACAAGTGGCCCATTAACAACACTTTCCGCTACGAGTTCGGCGCCCGCGGCGAAATGCCGCCTGTCACGGTCTACTTCCACGACGGCGGCAAGCCGCCAATGGTTCTTGAGCTTGAGAAGAAGAACAACCGCAAGTTCGAGGACCACGGCTCGATCTACATCGGCGAGAAGGGCGTCATGTATACCGGCCAGTATGGCGGCGGCGTGCGCATCATCCCCGAGGAGCAGCACCAGTCCACGCCTCCGCCGCCCAAGACCATCGCCCGCATCAAAGGCACCCACCGCGGCGATTTCCTGCGTGCGTGCAAGAGCGGCGATCCGCCGCCGTCGTCGAACCTGGAATACTCCGGACCGCTGACAGAGTTCGTTCTCCTGGGCCACCTCGCCTACAGGTCCAAGATCGGCCAGAAGGTCGAGTGGGACGGCGAGAACTTCAAATGCAAGAACGCGCCGGAGCTGGAGCAGTACACCAAACGCGAGTACCGCAAGGGGTGGGAAGTCTAACACGGATGATTCACCACAGAGGCACAGAGACACAGAGAACGGCAGGATTTGGACTCTTCCAAAATTCAAAACTCTTTCTCTGTGTCTCTGTGGTGAATAGTCCAGGTTAAGTGAGGACGAAGATGGCGCATATAACCGTTGACCGCGAAAAGATAGCCGCCTTCTGCCGCAAGTGGGGCATTAAGGAACTCTCCCTCTTCGGCTCGGTGCTCCGCAACGATTTCCGGCCAGACAGCGACGTGGACGTGCTGGTGGTCTACGACGCGGAGGCCAAGCGGAACCTCCATGCCTATGTTCAGGCCGTCGCGGAATTGGAGCAGCTTTTCGACCGCGAGGTGGATTTGGTCGAAAAATCCGCCCTCAGGAATCCGTTCCGCCGGCAGCACATTCTGAATAACCGCGAGGTTATCTATGCGCCCTGAAGAAGGCGACGCGGCCAGGCGGGTGGCCGGGCAAAGGGACGCGGCCCACGAACCACTGGGGCGCGTCGTGAGAATTTCGTGCACGTCCCCAAATCCGCTGTTGGCAACCGCGGCAGGTCACGTTTCTTAACGATGTCGGTGACATAGACCCCTGAAAGGCCATACTTGACGAGCATTTCCTGGAAGAACCGGTCCCGAGCCGTGACCCCGAAGTTAAAGTTCTCAAAGTTCACATTTTGCCCATCGTTCTTCGGCTCGTTCATTGAGGGCATCTCAGCAAGAAGCAGAACATCGAACCTTACCCTGGCACAAGCGGGTAGGAACAGCCCAGCGAGTTCCCCTGGTGGGGAAAGCTGCCTGTTAAGTCTCTGGATCCGTTCTACTTTGTCGCCCATTGTCACATCCTCCGAAATCCCGGTGACACCAGCCTAAACGCGCGCCATGTGCAGACCCTCCGGAATGGTTTCACCCTAAATACGCCACCGCCGCGTGCTACTGTTTCTTCTTGTACGCAATGATCACCGCCCCCGGTTGATCCGGGATTGTGACGGCCAAGCCCTTTTCCATGAGTTCCTTGCCTAGCGCCTCCGTCTCGCCGGGCAGATCGAAGTTGCGCAGCGCGTAGCGGGCCTCGGGTTCCAGGCCGCGGAGTTTGAAACGTGCCACTTCGTAGATACTCTGCGGCCGCCGGAAAGCCTGCACTACTCCTTGGCCTTCTTCGGGGCGGTCGAATTGGTAAGCCAGCCACACGTCCGGCTCGGCGCTCCAGGCGCTCAGCGGGTAGTAGTCGCCGTACAGGTTCGGCGCAACCTCGCGCCACTCGGCCACGAGCTTGCGCAGCAAAGCGTAATCCAGGTCTTTGCGGCGCGTGTCATAGCCCGTGCCGGTCATCAGCGCCAAGCCGCTGCGGAAGCCGTACACGTCCACGCGGTCCGCGGGGTACACGGGCGCTCCGAAATACGGTTCCCAGAAGGCCAGGCCGTAGAGCTGCGTCTGCTTGGCCGTCAGGTTGGGGTATTCCATGTCGCTCTTGTGCAGCGGCACCGAGCGGCGCAGGGTCTCCAAGTCGTTGCGCCGGCCGCCGCTGGCGCAGGTGTCAATGAGCAGGCCGGGGTGGCGGCGGCGCAGTTCGTCCCAGTAAGCCAGGTAGCCGGTGACGTGTTTGATCTCGGTGATGCCCTGCCGGTCGGGCGCGTCGTGCTTGCGCCAATAATCGAGCGGCGCCATGTTGAAGTCCTGGCGGTAGATGTCAATGCCCTGCTCCGTCATCGTCTTGTCCACGTGCTCGATGAGCCACTTGCGCGCTTCGGGGTTGCCGAGGTCCAGGAGTTTCTGGCCGCTGCCTGTGCCGAGCAGGAACTCGGGATGGTTCTCATACAGCCACGAGCCCGGCGTGACGCGCTCCGGCTCAAACCAGACGAGGATGCGCACTCCCTTGGCGTGCGCATGGTCGCTGACCGCGCGCAGGCCGTTGGGGAAACGCTTCTTGTCCGGTTCCCAGGTGCCGGTGTTCCACCAGCCGTCTTTGAATGGATACCAGCCGGCATCCATCCACCAGAAGCTGAGCTGCACGCCGTTATCCAGGTAACCGTCAATGAACTGTTTCTGGTTGGCCTCGTTGGCGTTCTGCATTTCGTTGAGCTGGTTGCCGCTGGACGCCGGGAACAGGGGCGGCGGGAGTTTGCCGTCGAGGCGCGGGATGTTGTGCGCGACCATCCAGCGCCGCCAGACGTTCTGCGCCCGGATCCAGTCGCCCTGGTAGAATTGCAGCGCGATCAGCGGGCTGCGCACTTCCTCGCCGGGCAGCAGCTTGAAGCGCGTCAGTTCCTGGCCCGCGCGTACGCGCACGCTCGCGCCGCTGTCACGCGCGAAGGTGGCGGCCCATTGGCCCGGCCAGCCCACGGCCACGAGCATGCCGCCCGCGGACCATTCGAGATTGAAGTAGGGCCATACCCCGTCGCTGCCGCGCCCGCCCGAGGTCGCCAGGCGCAGATTAGACTGGGGCTTGAGCGGCGTCTGGTACGGACGGTAGTCGTCAATCGTCGCCTGGCTGCCCGCGTTCTGGTGCAGCGTAACGCGCGCCTCCGCCAGTGGCGCAGGCTTTCCAGCCTGCCCTACAAATCGCGCGTCCAGCGCCTGGATGTCGCTCCAGAGGCCAGAGTCCTGCGCGCCGGTATTCTTGAAGTACAGGGTCCACTCGATGGTGGGAAACTTGCGGTACTGCACCGCCACGCAGCGCACGGCCAGGCCTGCTTTGGGATCGCTCCAAGTCAAGGTGCGCTCCAGGCGGTCTTCATCGAGTTGCTTCTCTTCCTCCTTCCGTTCCCAGCCCGCGAGCAAATCAGCCGCGGCCCGCCCGTCATAGTTGAAGGAGAACGGCAGCCCGCCCGCAGGCGGCTCGACGAAAGGCATGTCGCCCAGCCAGAGTTCCTTGCCGTCCGCCAGCGTGACCAGCGCGTCCGCCCAGTCGCTCTGGTCGCAAGAGATGCCGTCGCCGGCGTCGCCGATGTCGAGCACAAACGTGGTCGCGCCGCCCAAGTCCACCTGGACAGGCATCGCAGCCATGCCCTCGCGCAGCACCGGCGACTTGAACAGCTCCTTTTCCTTCACGCTGACGGAGAAGACCACGCTGCCGCGCCCGCCCTTGGTCTGGTCGTTGCTGTCTATCCCCACCACGGCGCTGAACGTCTTGCCGGGAGCGGGCAGGTTCACCACGACCTTGCTCACGGCATGGCAGTACAGGCCGCGCGAGTACTGTTTGCCGGCCAGTGTCAGCGCCCTGCCCTCGCCGCGGCAATTCTTGAGCACCGGGTCGTGATTGGCCAGAACCACCAGGCCCGCCTGTGGCGCGGCCGGACCGGGCGGGGCAAAGGACTGTTGCACCCACTTATCCCGCACGGCGAGTTCCTCGGGCGTGGCCGCCGCGCCGGCGAAGCTTGCGGATGTCGTAAGCATGAGCAGCACTCCTGTGCAAGAGGCCCAACGATTGAACCGGATTGGCATTCGTTTGGTCATAGAGCACCCTGGGCCTGGACCAGCGGACTTTTGTCTGCGTGGCCCGTGGTATAACCGGATTGCGCGCGCGTACAAGCGTAGCGCAGGCTTCCAGCCTGCTGTATCGCCGACTTCCAGTCGGCAGAGC
>JBEKKG010000565.1:0-5439 GCA_050010835.1 Planctomycetota bacterium | reverse complement strand
ATTGTGCCCGCCCACGCGCGCAGCGAGGTAGCTTTTGTGGTGGAGACCTACGACGTGCATTTGTTGATAATCAAGGACTTGCGTGAACAACTACCCCAAAAGTGCGAAGGTTGGGTTAGTCTGCACCACGGAACTGCTGAAGTTGGCTATGGTTGCGGACGAAGACGCACTGCAGCGGGTCCGGAAGTTTCTGAATTTACGCGATGGTTCTCGGAGGGCTCTGCGCTGCGCGCGAAAGGCTGCCCCGGTGGCGGCCACCCCAACCCCAGTACACGACGGGGGCGCCACGTCCGCCCAGCCTGCCGGAGCGCAACCCGAAAACAGCGCACCATGTGGCACAGGTTGTTAGCCTGTGGCGCAATCCTCCGGATTGCGTCTGCAACAATCCGGAGGATTGTCGCACCATCTGCCACGACCGAGAGGGGCAAAGGTTCCATGATTCCCATTCTTCCCATACCTCCCATTCTCCCCATAGCTGGTGGCCGCCCGCCCCCTGCCAGTAGTAAAAATAGTAAAATTACCAAAGAGATTTTTCTTTTTGGTAATGTGGGGCGGGTTGCCAACCCGCCCCACGTGGACTTCGCCCTGCCAGTAGTAAGAATAGTAAAATTACCAAAGAGATTTCTGTCTTTGGTAACGCAACGGAAGCTGGGGCAGTTCCTAAAGCCTAATGCCTAAAAGCCTAATGCCTAAAGGAGCACCACATGAAGAAGGAAAAGCAGCTCACTTCCGAGGAATGGCAGCGCATCATCAATGAGCACATCAAGGGCGGCTGTTGCTTCCCCGTCACCATCCGCAGGCTGCGCAGCGGCCGTTTTCCGCCGTTCGCGCACGTCTCTACGACGGAGATTAGCGACTACCTCAAGACGCCCAAGGGCGAGGCCTACTTCCTGGCCCGCGAGGCGGCTTATGAGGAGCAGATCCGCGCCGACGTAAAAGCCATGTTGGACAAAGAGGAAGAAACTCTGCACAAGATGAGCGTGTACGAGCTCTGGGAAGAGCTGGCCAAGACCCAGATGCGCCGCGGCATAGCCGGCGACCAGGAGGCCACGCGCTTTGCGATCCAGTTGCTGCGCGTTGGCCCGCGGATTCAGAAGCCGGCGCCGGAAGGCCCGCGCGAGTTTGAAGATCGGCAGCAGAAAATGCGCGAACGCTGGGCGCGCAATCACAAAGACGATTACGATCCGCCATTCAAGGTGCCCCCGCTCCCGCCCGTAGCACGGGCGTCCCCGCCCGTGCCGCCCCCGCCGCCCGCGTCCGCGCCGTCCCCCATTTTGCCAAAATTGCGGGACGCACAATTCGGCGCAATGTGCAACGGCGCGCCGGACCCCGCCGTACCGCCGGCGTCCTCGCCGGCCGCTCCTGTTAGTGGCGCGGGCAGTCCAGCCTGCGTTACCGGGCAAATTCAAAGCGGTGCCGAGGCGCCGCCCTCCAAAGGCGCCGAGGGGCCGCATCTCATCGAGGTCGCCCCCGGCTGTTTCATGCCGCCAAGAGAGTATTGGCCAAAAACAGAACTGCAACCTGAAGCCCAGCAGCCCGCGGGGGCCGGCGGGGACGCCGGCGCTACGGTAACGCCCCTGCCCCCGCCACCGCCTCCGCCCAAGCCCCAAGGCCCCGGCCCGTGTCCCCCGGCGTTCAGGGACCAGGGACTCGTCCACGGGGTCTTTTACATAACTACAGGCGGATACGGATTCCGCGCCGGGATTGATCCCTGGCCGACCAAGGCGAATTCACCGCAGCGGAGATACGGCAAGCCCAAGAAGCCGTTTCAACCGAATTACGACTGGAAAGGCCTCTACTGAGTTGCTGTTCCCCCTCCCCTTGCGGGAGGGGGCAGGGGGAGGGCCTTTTGAGGACGCATCAACCGTCAGAGCGCGGTTCCAGCAGACCCATTCTTCCCATGCTTCCCATGCTTCCCATAGCCCGTACCGCCGAGTCCCTGCCTGGCCGCTTGCTGACGCGCGCGGCTCGGACGGCTTTTCCAAAACCTAGAATCCAAAATCGTTGTGTCCATGCGGGGAACGTGGTAGTCTAAAGGTAATGCGGGGCGGGACGGAAAGGCGGGACGCATGGATGGAATAGCGGCTTTGTATCCCACGCTGTTTTCGGCGCGGCAGCGGTTGCGCGCTCATGCCACCGTGGCTCTGCTGCGGCTGCGCACGCAAGAGGCGCTCAGTGCGCTGCTGGTGAGCGGCGCGGTATCGGTGTGCGTGCTCCTCGTGGCGCTGCTGGCGGACAGATATTTCTCCCTGAGCAAGGCCGGAATCAACGTGTGGATCTTATGGGGCGGAATTACGGCGCTGGGCGTGCCGTACATCCTGTGGCGCGTTTTCACGCCCAAGCTGCACGAGAGGCTTGCCGCGGTCCTGGCCGACGACCGCCTGCGCTTACAGGCGCGGCTGTGCACCGCGCTCACGCTCGACCTGCAAGACGAACGCGCGGCGGAGTTCAGCGCAGCTTTCTTTGCCGAGGCGCTGGGACGGCTGGAGAAACTGAATCTCCGGCAGGCTTTCCCCGTCCGCGTGCCGCGCGCCTTTGCGCTGTTGCTCGTGCCCCTCGCGGCCTGCGTGGCGGTCTGCATGTTCATGCCGTACCAGGACCGGCTGGGGCTGCTGAAGGGGCAGGAGGAGAAGCGCAAGGCGGAAACGCAGCGGCAAAAGGCCGCGGCGCTCCTGGAAGGCAAACTCGAGGACTTGCGCGACAAGCTTAAGGACTCCGCCGACGAAAAGGCCGGCGTCTTCAAGGTCAACCAGTTGCTCGCCCAGGCGGGCGACGTCGCCAAGGACCTGCGCGACGGCAAACGCAATCCCGAGGAGGCGATGCTGGCGCTGGGGCAGCTCAAACGCGAGATTCAGGAAGAGAAAGACAAGCTGACCAAAGGCAAGGAGTTCCTCGACCGCCTGGAGAAACTGAAGGCCAAGGACTTGGGCGTCGAGGAGTCCGCGTTGACGAAGGAGGTCGCCGAGGCGTTGAAGATGGGCGACGCCGCGCTGGCCGCGGAGAAGCTGCGCAAGATGGCGCAGGAAATCAAGAAGGACGTCCTGGACGACCCGAGCAAGAGCAGCGCGCAGAAAGAGGAGCAGCTCAAACAGCTCCAACGCGAAGTCGAACGCCTGGCGGGCGCGCTGGCCGAAGACGAGGCGCTGAGCGAAGGCCTGCGGGAACTCTCGGAAAAGGTGCTCTCGGCCGCGGATTACCAGAAGCTCAAGGATGAAATCAAGAAGCAGCAGGAGAAGCAAGGCAAGGGCAGCAAACAGAAGGGCAGCGAGATCGAACAGCAGATCGAGGAGGTCGCCGAGGAACTGGAACGCTTGGAAGAGGACAACGACGCCAACCTGGACGAAGACGAAAAGGATGAGATGGATAAGCTGGACAACGTTGAGGACGCCATTGATGAGGCCTTGGACGGCCTGGCCAACCCGGAGGCCGGCGAGGGCGAGAAGGGCAAGAGCGCCGACGGCGGCAAGCCTGGCAGCAAGTCCGGCGGGAAACTGGGCAAGGGCAAAAAGGGACAAGACGCCAAGGCCAAGAACGGCCGGGCGGTGCGGGGCAGAGCGGGGAAGGGCAGCGGCCAACTGGGCGGCCGGAACGCCCCGGCGGCCCACCGCCAGGTTGACGGCAAGAGCGAGGATGAAGAGAAGAAGCAGGTGCAGCCCGGACCCGGCGGGAACCAGGGCGGGCCCGGCATGGGTGCGCGGCCGCATGGCGAGGTTGCCGATCCGGGATTCGTGGCGGAGAAAGTACGGGGCAAACTCCAGCAAGGCGCCATTACGGGGCTCTCGCATTTCCGCGGCCAGGGCGCCAAGGGCGACGCGCCCACCGAGTTCGTGAAGGCGCTGAAGGCCGCCGAGCAGGAGACCTCAAGTTCGCTGGAGCTGGAACGCATCCCGGCCGATGCGCGCGAGGTGGTCAAGGACTATTTCCTGAAGGTCCGGGAAGGTGCGAACATCAAGGAAGAGCCGGCACCGGTCCAGCCGGGCAAAAAAGAGTGACCGGATTCCGGGGACATGACCCGATTTCCGGCTGTTTGGAAATCGGGATCGTGTCCCCGGAATCCTCCGGGCCAAAAAACAGTTACGGGTGGCGGGTGGCGGGTGGCGGGTGACGGGTGTCAAGTGACATGCCGGCGCGTGGGCTGTTCAATCGAAAATCGAAAATCTAAAATCCAAAATTACAGTGTCCTACCGGCTCAACCGCTCCCGCAGCCATTCAGCCGGGAGGCAGCCGGCGATGCGCACTTCGTCAAAGACGAGGGTGTCGCCCAGGCTTTGCAGCCACAGTTTGCCCTGGGGCGGGGTGGCTGCCTTCTCGGGCTGCGGCAAAGGCAAGGGCTTGCTTTTCACGAACGGAGTGCTCAACTGCGCGGTCAAGCCCGGCTTAGGCGCGCCCGCGGCGGCGCCATCCGCGATCTCCAGGCGCAGGCGCTCCAGCTTGCCGGCCGCTGTGCGCACGGGCACGGCGGCGCTGCGCGCCGTGCGGCATTGGTCGCGGACCCCGAGCACGGCGTCACGCGCCACGTCCACGGCCACGCCGCCTTCCGGCGTGCCCAGCGCGCCGAACGCCAGGCTCGCGACGCTTTGCGACTCGCGTGCCAGGACCAGTTCGAAGACCAGCGGCGGCAGGAAAGGGACCACGTGCCGCCGCCGCGTGCCGGCCGCCAGGTTGAGGGCTTCCCCTGTGCCCTGGGCCGCGCCGGCGCCGGCCTCGGCCTTGGCGTCCGGTTGTTTGTCTCCGCCGATACCGGTGAGTTCGGGCAGCCAGTCGTGCTGGAAGCCCTTCTGATCGTGGCTGCCATAAACCAGCTCGGCTTCCACCAGGCCGTCGTGGCGGCCGAGCACTTTCACGCGGGCGCCCAGCAGGGTGGCCAGCTCGGCATCGGAAACCAGGTCCAGCCGCCAGACGGGCATGCGCGCCTTCTCCTGCGGCTCGGCATGCAAGGCCGTGTCCGCGCCCGAGAGCACGGCGCGATGATAGGAAGAGACCGTGCCCAGCGCGCGTTTGGAGCGGCTGAAGACTTCAACGCTGCCGGGGAGCACGGTGAGTTCGGCGCTGTACTTCCCGCCTGCCTCGGCCAACTTGAGATACACGTGCGCGCCGGGACCCACCAAGACAGTGCCGGCCTCGGATTGCACTTCCCACTGCGCCGCGGCCGCGCCGCCGCCGCCCCAGGGGGCGTCCGTGCCGCCGGTGTCCACAGGCTGGCGTGGCCGCAGCATCCCCAGTTCGCCCTTTTCCAGGACCACGACGAGGCTGCGGCTGCCGGGCTGCGGCGCGCGGAAAGTCACACGCGAAGCAGGCCCGAGGAAGAGCGCGCCGCCAGTGTTGATGTCGAAGCGGGCGCGGCCCTTGTCGGCGGTCAGGAAGGCGTCGCCGGGCAGGACCGTCTTCCCCGCCTTGACGGGCGTGTGCGGTTCGTTGGCGCGCTGATAGAACTGTTCG
>JBEKKG010000564.1:0-5443 GCA_050010835.1 Planctomycetota bacterium | reverse complement strand
TGGACCTTTCGGTTCTCGGTGAGATCCTGCGCGGGGGCGGCGACAAGATCGCTGAAGCCAACTGCGTTATCGTCGGCGGCCATTCGTTCAAGGACAAGGAGATCAAGTTCGGCTTCGCGGTCACCGGCACCATCCATCCGGACCGCGTGACGGCCAACGACAAAGCCCAGCCGGGCGACCGCCTGTTCCTGACCAAGCCCTTGGGTATCGGTGCCCTCACGGTCGCCTATCGCCAACGCGCCATCAGCGAAGCAGACATGCGGCGGGCCTGCCTCCAGATGGCGCAGCTCAACCGCGCTGCGGCGGAATCCATGGTGGCGCTGGGGATCAATACCGCGGTGCATGCCGCCACGGACATCACGGGCTTCGGCCTGCTGGGACACGCGCGCAACATCGCGCTGGCCAGCGGCGTGACAATGGTCTTCAACGCCGCGGCGCTGCCGATCGCCGAGGGTGCGCTGGATTTTGCCGCCCGGAAGATGAGCACCGGAGCGTACCGCGCCAACCAGGACCTGCTGCAAGGCCAAGTGGCGCTGCCGGCCTCGCTGCCCGAGGCGCTGCACCGCATCATCTACGACTCCGAGACTTCCGGCGGCCTGCTCATCACCGTCGCCCTGGAACATGGCGACGCCCTGCTCGCGGACCTCAAGGCGCGCGGCGTCAAAGAGGCCGTGGAAGTGGGCCGCGTGGAAGCGCGGGGCGAGCACATGCTGAGGGTCGTCTGAACTCAGAGGGAAGAAAGCCATGCGGGCCTTAGGCAAACTTACAGTGCTGCTGGCCGCGATGCCGTGGCTTGCTTTCCTGCTACTGATTATCATCAGGCCGGGGTGAGGTTCGTGTTGGGGAACCTTGGTGGGGTTCTCGGTTCTTTTGGCGCCGGTGGCGCTGATTCTCAGCGTGGTGGGGCTCTTTTGGAAGGAAAGCCGCGTGCTGTCGCTTATCGGATTGCTCCTCAGCGTCATTCCGACGGCGGTGTTGGTAATGCGCTTTGTATAACCTGACCAGGGCGAGACCAAGACCGTGGGCACTCTACAGCGGCTTGGGCCGGAACAGGATATGAAACAGATTGCCTTCCGGGTCGCGGTAGAACCGTACCCGCGCCCCCAAGGGCGCAGCGCGCCCAGCTCCTTCGCTTCGCACGCCGGCCTTGTCCAGGCGCGCCTGGGCCGCGTCGAAGTTGCTAACCAGGATCGCGATGTGCGCCAGGCCTTGATCGGCGTTCTGGCGCTCCGTAGGGCACTTGCCCTGGTCCGCGGCATAGACCTCGATCAAAGAACCGGAGCCGGATTCGATAAGGTACGCCCTGGGCTTCCCTGGCCCGCTGTCCAATGTCGTGCGCACGTGAAAGTCGAGCGTGACCACGTACCATTGCACGAGGCGCTCCGGATCGCGCGCGGCAAGGGCGAGGTGCTCGATGCCGGTGAAGAGGTCAGTCCCGCCCACGTCGGCTGCGGCTTCTTCCTCGGTCCGGTTCTCATAGTAATCAAGCACATCTGCCACGCGCTTGGCGTCCCAGCCTTTCGGGTACAAATTCTTCAGCTTCCGCTTCATCACCTTCTCCTGTTGAACCCATTCCCCGTATAGTCTAAAAGCAATTCCTTGCGTTGGAACTCCAGATTGAGGAGGAGGAGGGCCTATGCCCGCGACGACCCACATTGAGGAACACTTCACCGCTTCCGCGACCGTGCGCGACATCGTGATCGGCATGTCCGACGGCCTGACCGTGCCCTTCGCCCTGGCCGCGGGGCTTTCCGGAGCGACGGATTTGACGGCCATCATCGTCACCGCCGGAGTGGCCGAGATCGCCGCTGGTTCCATCGCTATGGGCCTCGGCGGCTACCTGGCCGCCAAAGGCGACTCGGAACACTACGAGACCGAACGCCGGCGCGAGCAGTGGGAAGTGGACAACAAGCCCGAAGTCGAGGCCCAGGAAGTCCGAGACGTCTTCCTGGACTACGGCCTGACGAAAGAAGAGGCCGAGCCGATCGTAACGGCGCTGCGCCGGCGGCCCCAGGACTGGATAAACTTCATGATGCGTTTCGAGCTGGGGCTGGAGAAGCCCGATCCCGCGCGCGCCCGCAATAGCGCGGCCACAATTGCCGTTTCGTACATCGTCGGGGGCCTGGTCCCGCTCACGCCCTATATCTTCATGAAGAGCGCGCACGCGGCCTTTGGCCTTTCCGTCCTGGTGACGCTGATCGCCCTCGGCATCTTTGGCGCAATCAAAGGGTACTTCACAGGGACCCTCCCATGGCGCGGCGCCCTTCAGACCACGGTCATCGGCGGCCTGGCAGCAGCGGCGGCTTATGGGCTGGCGCGGGCAATCGGGCAGTAGCCGCTGAGGAAACCGGTGCATGTTCTTGGTTAGAGTTCTGATGTTCCTTTTGGTTGCAATAGGAGGCGCCATGCCGCTGGCAGGAGAACCCATCAAGCTGCACCCGGACAACCCGCACTATTTCCTCTTCCGCGGCAAACCCACGGTGCTGATCACTTCGGGCGAACACTATGGCGCGGTGCTCAATCTGGACTTCGATTGCATCCCCTATCTGAACGAGCTTCAGGCGCGCGGTTTCAACCTGACGCGCACGTTCTCAGGCGCGTACCGCGAAATCCCCGGCTCGTTCAAGATTACGGGCAACACGCTGGCGCCCGCGCCCAACCGCTACCTCTGCCCCTGGGCGCGCAGCAGCACGCCGGGCTACCACGATGGCGGCAACAAGTTCGACCTGGGCAAGTTCGACGAGGAATACTTCAGGCGCTTGAAGGCTTTCATCACGGGGGCCGCGCAGCGCGGAGTTGTGGTCGAGTACGTTCTGTTCTGCCCGAACTACGAGGAGGCGCTGTGGCAGGCCAGCCCCCTGAACGCGCGCAACAACGTCAATGGCGTGGGCAACATCGGCCTGAAGGAACCGTATACGCTCCAACACCCGGACTTGCTGGCCGTCCAGGACGCCTTCGTGCGCAAGGTCGCCGGCGAACTGAATGGGTTCGACAACCTCTATTACGAAATCTGCAACGAACCGTATTTCGGAGGCGTCATGCCGGACTGGCAGGCGCATATCGCGGAAGTGCTCGTGGAAACCGAAGCCAAGCTGCCCAACCAGCATCTCCTCGCTCAGAACATCGCCAACGGCTCGGCCAAGATCGAGCACCCGGACCCGCGCGTCTCAATCTTCAACTTCCATTACGCCAGGCCGCCGGACGCGGTCGCGCTCAACCACCACCTCAACAAGGCCAGCGCGTTCGACGAGACCGGCTTTCGCGGCCCACAAGACCGGCCCTATCGGACCGAGGCCTGGGATTTCATCCTTGCCGGCGGGGCGGTGTACGACAATCTGGACTATTCGTTCACCCCTCATAAGGAAGACGGCACGGCCGTGCCCAACGCGCCCGGAGGCGGCGGGCCGGCGCTGCGCGGCCAGTTGAAGGTCCTCAAGGATTTCATGCAGGCGCTGGACTTCATCAAGCTGGCGCCGCAGCAGGCCGTGGTGCGAGGCGGGCTGCCCAAGGGCGCCACGGCGCGGGTGCTCGCGGCAGCCGGCAGGTGCTACGCTGTCTTCGTCCACGATCCCGAGCCGCCCAAGGGAGATCAGCACGCGGCGAGTTTCGATCTGGCGCTGGAGCTTCCCGCCGCGCCAGGCTACGCGGCTGAATGGGTAAACACGCTCACGGGCGAGGTGGCGAAGCGCGAAGAGTTCAAGCACGAGGGCGGCGTGAAGATACTGGTCTCGCCGCCTTACGCGGGGGAGATCGCACTGCGCGTACTGGCCAGGTGACGCACGAGGGCTGCGAGGAGGTGGCAAAATGGCCAACGAAGGCCTGCAGGTTCGCTGCGAGGGAAAGACCGGACAGGTATGCTCGGTGAAGCTATATGGCCGGGAGTTGCTCGACCCGCAGAAGCCGTGCGAGTCGGAGTTGTACGTCAACGGCCGACCGCTGAAGCTGCGGCCCCACACAGACCCCCACGACCCGGCGCGCCAGCTCACGCATTTGAAGGGCGAGCATTTCGTGAACCAGTTCGCGGGCTGGGGCCTGGTGCTGGCGCGCAGCATGGGTGGCCGGACGGGCATGAAGCACAACTGCTTCGGCATCCAGACGCTGGTCCGGCGCGAACTGTGCGACCAGACCTGTCCGTGCCCCGGTCCCGGCGGGCCAGTGGTCGAAGCGCCGCTCTGGGTGGACACGCTCAGCGTGCTCAACTGGAACTGGAGATTCTGGGGCGCTGACACGCGGATGATCTTCCCGTCGGCGCACCCAACCGGCCCCGAAGATGAGTTCGGCCATGCAGGATACGAACACGACACGCCGGAGAACTGCAAGCGGTTCATGCAGAACGTGTACCGGCGCATCTACCCCGGCAGCCTGGTCATCCACGGTGGACTCTTCTACAACGCGCGGACGCACCACTGGCTGGCCCTTACCTGCCGCCGTCCGCAGGTCGGGTACAGCATCAACATCGAGCAGGCCGGGCGCGGCGTGGGCTATGATTTCGCGCTGCATGCGCAGTTCGGTCTTGGCGAGACGCTGCAACTGCCCGAGATCAAACTCTACTACGGCCGCACTCGCGACGAGATGATGCGCTGGCTGGGCGGCTACGTGACGTTCTATTACGAGGAGCCGCCGGAGTGGGTGTTCAAGACGCTGTGGGGCGAGGGCCTCGCCTGGAACAACCAGCCGACGTGGACGGCGCAAGCGGATTACTGGGAGAGAAAACTGGACGCGGGCGAACTGAGCGGCATCGGGTACTGCCTCGTTACCAACCGTCCGGTCAGCAGCGGCACCACGCCGCTTGGCTATGAGCCCGATCCGAACCACGGCAGCCTTGCTGAGTTCCGCGCCATGTGCCAACGCATGGCCGGACGCGGCGTGCCGCTGCTGATCTGGATGTCGCACAGCGGATTGCTCTACGGCGGCAGTCCCGACTTCGATGACGACTGGTTCATCCGCGGCATTGACGGCCGGCTGTGCGCGTCCTGGGGCAGCATTGACCAGGGCGGACTGACGCAGATCAATCCGGGACATCCGGGGTACCTCGAGTACACGAAGAAGTGGATACGCTTCTACATCGGCGAGTGCCGCTGCAAGGGCATCTTCATGGACTGTTTTGTGTGGGCCTTCCCGCCCGACTTCAGGCCGCGTTCGTTTATGCGCTTCCCCTCAGACACGAACCTGCTGGCGGTGAAGTTTGCGCGCGAAGTGTACGCCTGCGTCAAGGAATGCGATCCCGAGGCGATCCTGCTGGGCGAAGGCGCCTCCATGGACTTTCCGGTCAACGTTTTCGCGATCAACAGCAATCCGCGGCGCGCCACTGACGGCCTGGGCCCGCGGGATTTCTTCCTGCAGCTCAACCGCTGGGCGCCGAAACGCCTGGTCATAGATCAGGGCCCGCGCCTCAACCCCGCCGCCGGCTATTGCCACATGGATGAACGGTCGGGAGCGCGGG
>JBEKKG010000563.1:0-5445 GCA_050010835.1 Planctomycetota bacterium | reverse complement strand
AGGCCGCCTGTGGCCATGACGATGTCGGCTCGCGCCAACGCGCGCTGGAAGGCAGCGACTATGGCTCCCGTCTCATCGCCAACGGTCTCGCAGCCTGCGACTGCCAGGCCCAACGGCAGCAGGCGCTGGGCCATGTAGGGTACGTTGGTGTCCGTGATCTCGCCCAGGAGCAGTTCGTCACCTATGGACAAGAGGGCGACGCGGGCAGAAAGAGCGTTCGGTTCTGGCATGACGGCAGCTTATGTCCTTTTCCCTGAAGCGCCAGCGCACGGAGCAATGTTTTCCTTGGCATTGAGCCTGCCTGATTTCTGCAAGTGCCATAATGATACGATGTTATGAGAGGAACAGCAGTACGGAAGGCAGTCAACTTTTGCAACGTTTTGTCGCATGATTGATCGCTTTCTGACTAGAGTTTGCGGGCCTCTTGCGTGAAGTCCGAAGAGCTTTGCCAAGGAACTGGCTTGAACTGCCACATTATTGAAAAGCATATATGTGCAACATATCTCTTTTATAGCGAGACCAAAGTGCGTCAAAAGTGCATGATTCTTGCGTAATATCTGGCTAGAACCTGCATACTCATTGCATAGTGAGCGCCTAGGTTTTGGAAGCCGGGATAGCCCTGACATCTCAACGCAGAAGCTGCAGAGGAACGCAGAAGGAGTTAGTACGAAAGGATTTACTGATGTTTCCATTTGTCTTTCCTCTGTGCGCTCCGCACTGCCGGCAGTTCATTTCCTTTAACGGCGCGAAGATTCTCGAGCTTCTTCAGCGAAGTCCCGCTCTCCCCGCGTCGCCACATCCCCGTGTCCCTGCGGTTCCCGTCCAACCCAAAGTCTGGCGGGACCATCCCCATCAAACAACATGCCCCTATAGTATAATACGATTGCGGCGCATAGTTGTCAAGTGCAGATTTCAAAAAATCTTTGGAATGCGGCGTCTTGGCGCCGCTTTCGGGCAGGCGTAGAGTTCGTCGGGGTGATCCCTTAAAGCCACGGTTGTCACGTGGCTCCCCCGCCTGAGCGCCTGTCAGTTCCCCCGGGAGTGTTTCATTTCAGTTAGGAGCGGCGGGCGCCTCGCCCGCCGTACCACGGGCGAAGGCGCCCGTGGCTCCTTCGCAGGCTAACTGAGATGAAACACTCCCAGTTTCCCTTTTTTCGGTTTCTGGGGCGTGACGGGTGGCACCGCCTGTGGTATGCTGTGAATATGAAGGCGACGTTGGATATTGAACCGGAGCTCTACGCGGCGGCAAAGCAACTGGCCAGATCTCAAAAGAAAAGCTTGGGCCAGGTTGTGTCGGCATTACTGCGGAAGGCACTGGGGTTGAGCGCTGCACCGGCCGGCGTTTCTATGGCCGAAATAGAAAGGCGCAATGGCTTTGACGTGTTTCCGGAGCGGAGCGGACCACAGGCAACCAGCGCTGCCGTCCAGCAACTTTGCCGCGAAGAAGGCATCTGATGCGCCTGGTTCCAGGTCAACAGATGGCAAGGAAAGTTACTGTGTGCCGACAGGGGCGCGAGGCGCACGTCGCGTAAGCGCCCGGCGCAATCCTCGAACTATCTTGCTCATGTCTGAATGGTGAGGATCATCTACGATGACCGTCACCCGGTCCGGTCTGGCTTTTATAACGTGGACCATCGTATTCTGATTTGAGGGAGTTGCTCCGTCTTCATCCCAGGAATCACGGCTTTGCCTGTCTCTGTAAATCATGATTTCACGTACACCGCTAAAGACGTCGCTCCAGTCGCCGGCGCCGGGATCGAGCAAATCACCGGTATCGCCGTTCTCAACGACGGCATTGGCCCAAATCTGCTTGGAGATCAGCGCCGCTTGTTCGAATACGAACTCGGACGCCGCTGAGCTCTTGAGGATGATGTCGTATCCGGAAATCATAAGCGCCTCACGAGGGCTTCCAGTCCACTCTTCTGCCACTATACCGCTGCCGCCCTTCCGTGACAACATAATCGCTGGCGCTGTAGAAAACGTAAGCCCCGCGATCGCCGCGTAAGGCCTTGAGGTCGCCAACGTCCACGAAGCCAAAGCAGAACTCTCTTTTCTTCCGCGGCATACGCAGCTTCTTCAAGTTCTGGCGTTCACTGGGCTCCAGAATCGTAAAATATGCGCCAAACGGATTGTCGCACGGGGGCTGTGCAGCCTTGAACAGCCATATTGGGGTGGACCGGATCCCATTGAATCCGATCCTGTCCGTATAGTGGAAGATGTCCTCTGCCATTACGCAGTGCCCGCCAGTTCTTCAATTTACGTTTAGCGGAAGTGCTGCTGTTGTCAAGCTTGATGCCTCGGTCAAAGGGTGTTTGGGAGTAATCGGCAGTTAGCTGGCGGCGGGCTATCATCGCGCACGTAAAAGTGCAAGAGCGCAATGGGCTATGGAGTCCGATCCACGACTACCACCAACCGGAATCCGTGACCCATAAGCCGATCGTTCGGGGTGCTCCAACGGCGGCAAGCCGACCGACACCATTCGGGGGTACTGATCAAGGAACCGCCCCGCAACACACGGAGGAAGCCTTCGGGCGGACCTTGCGGATCCACAGCAGCCTCTTCCCGCAGGAACGGATCGAACCAGTCCTGGCACCATTCGTTGAGGTTGCCAAGCATGTCGTAGAGACCGAAGGCGTTGGGTTCCTTCTGGCAGACCGGGTGCCTTGTGTAGCGGCTGTTCGCTTCGTACCATGCAACACGCCCCAAGTCGGCCTCAGTATCGCCGCTGTAGTACGTGGTCGTTGTTCCAGCTCTACACGCAAACTCCCATTCAGCCTCTGTGGGCAAGCACGCAGTCCAGTTCCCCTCTCCGCTTGCGGGACAGGGCATGGTGTGGGGTAGTTGCTCGCTGACCTTCTTGCAGAACCCCTGTGCATCATCCCATGACACCATGTCCACGGGAAACTTCGGGCCTTCGAAATCCCTTGGGTTATGGTCCATTACATATTGGTAATGCTCCTCCGTTGCCTTACACATCGCCATGTAGAACTGCTCCTCCGTTGTCTTACACTTCGCCATGTAGAACGGCTTCGTCAGCGTGACTTCATGCGCGG
This sequence comes from Planctomycetota bacterium, assembly GCA_050010835.1. Classification (GTDB taxonomy): domain Bacteria; phylum Planctomycetota; class SZUA-567; order H5-PLA8; family H5-PLA8; genus JAPLOD01. The sequence continues at coordinate 2,392 of JBEKKG010000563.1, read as the reverse complement.
GCTGCTCGTCTCCTCCTTTTGAATTCCGGTAGCGGGCCAAGGCCGCCGGGTACTCAGCCTGAGCCCGTGCCAGCGTGCGCGCTGTGAACCGCCAGTGCATGCCGCCCAGGACGCAAAGGCTGGCCGCGAAGGTCATCGCCATGAGCCGCCGCAGCGAATACTGAAACCTGGTCTTCTTCCGAATAGCCCGCAGGATTGCAGCGCAGATTAGCACCAGCAGAATCCCGCCGCCCGCGGCCAGGACCGCTTTACCCGCCACGATCTTCTTGTGCAACGCTTCTTCATCCACAGGCTTCGGTTCCGGCGTGCCCATGACGAACTTCCCCGCCGGGATCAACACGAGTTCCAGATTCACGCCGTTGCCCAAGTCGAGTGTCTTTGTAGGCGGCAGGTTCGTGCGGCGGGCATACTGCTCCACGCTCTCCCGGCCGTCCCAGAGAGGCCAGGAAGGCGTATGCTCTTCCGCGCTGTATGCGCATACGGGGAGAAGCAGCGTGAGGAGCTGGACCAAGCGGCGCATGAGGGGATTCTACCCGTGATTCTTTGACCGCCAAGATGCGAAGAGACCCCAAGACAAACAAAATTGAAAACTGCAAATTGCAAATTGAAAATTGCCTCGCAACGCGCACTCTATTACGGCTGCGGTGGAGGAGAAGTCAAGAAGCACCTTCTACGCGAGAACCTTCCCCGGCAGGCGAATGCAAGGCGGAGCCATGATTGAGCAGCAAACGATTCAGAAAGCGGTGGAGACACTGTTGGAGGCTGCGCCGCGGGGCTCGGATGTGATCCTCTTCGGCTCATACGCGCGCGGGGACGCCAGAGAGGGCAGCGACTTGGATTTTCTGGTCGTTGAACCTGCCTTGGCCAGCCGGCGCGAAGAGATGGTCCGCCTCCGGCAAGCCTTAAGGCCGCTGGGGATTCCCGTGGACGTGCTGGTGGTCAGCCGCGCCGTGTTCGAAGGCTGGAAGGACAAACCTAACACCGTGATCTTCCAGGCGGCGCGGGAAGGAAGGGTCTTCAGCCATGCCGCTTGAGCCACCGCTGGTGCTGCTGGGCAAAGCGCGCGACGACGAACGCCTGGCGTTGTTAGTCGCCGGAAATACTACGGTGACCGATGAGCAGGTAGGTTTTCTGGCGCAACAGGGAATCGAGAAGACTCTCAAGGCCGTGCTGTCGTGCCACGGGCTTGCCTACCGGCGGACGCATGATCTTTCGGAATTACTGGACGCGTTGCGCGTTGGCGGCGTGGCTTATCCGCCGGGCTTGGATGCCTGCGTGTCGCTGACACCCTTCGCCGCCGAGATGCGCTATGACTACCTGCCGCCGGAGGAAACACCGGAGAAGCGGTTTGACCGCGCCACGGCCCTGCGCCTGGTGCGCCTGGCGCTGGAGTGGGCGGAGGGGATTGTCGGCCGCCACGACAAACAAAATTGAAAATTGCAAATTTGGCTTGCGCGCGTTGGCAGACAATTTTCAATTTTCAATGTTTTCTCTCCCGCCGCTGCCTGCTTTGTGCCCATCTCAGAACCCCGTCACCGTTGTCTTTCCGTTGGCCGTGGTCACCAGCGCCGACGCCGCGCCCACCGGCTGGCCATCAATAACCAGCTCCGTCTTCTCGTCCCGCAGAACGACCGTATCCGTGCGGTCCGGGAAGATGACGCGCAACGCCTTGCCGCCGGCGAGGGTCTCGAATTTCGGGGCCGGCTCGCCCGGCTTGACCGGCACCAGGGCCACGAAGTAGCCGCCGTCCCGCTTCTGCTGCGGGATGCGGCACAAGAGCTGGTCCTCCCGGAAATCTTTCTGGAACGTCTGCTTGTAGTGCTGAGCGAAGCCAAAGCCGCAGGGGTGGCCGACCTTGCGCGTCACGGAGACGAACGAGCTAGGCTCCGCCACATAACAATGCAGGTCCACGCCATGCTGCCCCGTGTAGCGCGCAAGCTGGCCGGCGACTTCCAGCTTGTCGGCCAGGCACCAGAGGTTCAGATTGGGGTCGAGTTCGCTGTTGCCCGGCAGATCGTCGCGGATGACCAGGTAGTTGTGCCCCAGCGGGTCGCTGTCCTTGACGAACACGAACCGCCGCGTCCAGACGAACGGGTTCTTGAGGTACATTTCCTGGCTCAAGGAATCGTTGAAACCGTCCACCTTATGTGTGTCCGCCAGCAGGTAGGGCACGCGGTGCACGTAGCTCACGCGCCGCTTCATTTCGGCAAAGTCGGCCTGCGGCACGCTCTTGAACGCAGTCACCTCTCCCATGCGGTCCAAGTCGGCGGCGGACGCGGGCGAGGGGGCCATCTCCACCACGGTGAACGGCGCCTGGGCGGTTTTCCGGTACTGCTCGTCCGAGCCTTTGTGCCACCAATCGTCCTTGGGGTCGTCGCCGGCGGGGCGCACG
>JBEKKG010000562.1:0-5447 GCA_050010835.1 Planctomycetota bacterium | reverse complement strand
CCGGCCCAGCCGAGCAGGTGGCAGGCCAAGGAGCCCTGGGGATAGGTGCGCTTAAAGGTATCCTCGAAACCGATGCCGTGGATTTTCAAGGCGCGGATCTTGTCCGCGAGGTCTTCGTTCACGTCCCGCGCCAGATACACCACGCGCCGGTCGTCGCGGCTGAGCCTGGCCTTGAGCCCCGCCGCTGAAACTCCGAGAATCGGAGCCAGCTTGTCCGCCGCGGCCTCCCGCTCCCCCAGGAGTTTCAGGTCCGCGATCACCGTGTAGCGCGGCAGGCAGAAAGCCAAGGGCAAACCGGTGCGTTCCGCAATATAGCCGCGTTGCGCGGGCACCAGTTCGCGCGCAACCTCCTGGTTATCGGCCTTGGTCTTCCACACCGCGCCCTGCGTGACCTGGATCTGCACCAGGCGGAAGGCTAAAGCGCCGTACAGGGCCAGGACCAGACCCAGGACCAACCCTACACGCAAGCGCACGCCTGACCCGGCGCCGGCGTTCTTCTGCCAGGCGCGCAGGCCCTGCGGGTCCGCGCTACAAGCCGGCGGGACGCCGGCGCTCCCAGCGGGCGGGACGCTCGCGCTCCCAGCCGGCGGGACGCCGGCGCTCCCAGGCGGGAGGGGAGAAGAAGGGCTGTCAGGAGTGTCGGCGCCGCTGCTCATGGTTAAAGCTTCATCTGGGATGCGCTCTCGGCGAGCCCGGTGTTTGTGCGCGCGCCGGCTCTGGGCTTGGCTGGGCCGTGCGCGGGCCGGAACTGGGAACGGACAAGGACGGCGGCTTCTCGCCTTGGGCCCGGCCCAGAGTCCGATTGGCCTCTGACGGCGGGAGGCCCGGCTCGCGGACTTCCGCCGGGGCCGCAACCGCCACGGGTCCCACCTTCAATTGCAGTTCCGCCGCCTTTTCCGAAACGGCGCGGGGCGACTGCACAGCGCGGTGCCGGATCTTGCAAAGTTCGATGTCCGCCCGCACCACACGCAGGTTCTTCTGCAGCCCGCCAATCTGGTAACACAGCTCCACCTGTTTCTGTCCGTCATGCACCGACACCAGGCCGGCACAAGCCACGATTCCCAGCAAAATGAAGTGTCTGCCGTTCATTGTTTCCTCAGCGCGCGCAATTTGGCACTGCGGCTGCGCGGGTTGGTGCGCAGTTCTTCCGCAGCCGGGCGCACAAACTTGACTACTAATCTGAATCGTCCGGTTTTGGCCAAAGCTTTAAGGCCTTGTTTGACCAAACGGTCCTCAAGCGAGTGGAAAGTGATGATGGCCAGGACGCCGCCGGGGGCCAGCAGTTCCGGCGCTTCGGCCAGGAAGGCCGCGAGGGACTCCAGTTCGCGGTTCACTTCCAGGCGCAACGCCTGGAAGGTTTTCGTGGCCGGGTGAATCCGCCGATGCTCGCGCACGCGCAGCGCGCGCCGCACCAGCGCCTCAAGCTGCCCCGTGGTCAGCAACGGCTCCGCCAGGCGCGCCCGCGCAATCGCCCGCGCGATTGTGCGCGACCTGTGCTCCCCGCCCAGGCGGAAAAGGACGTCCGCCAGGCGTTCCTCGCTGTATTCGCGCAGAATGTCCGCGGCCGTAAGCGGTCCTGCCGGGTCCATGCGCATGTCCAGAGGCTGGTCGAAACGAAAGCTGAAACCTCTGTTGGGGGTATCGAACTGGATGGATGAGGCGCCCAGATCGGCCAGGATTCCATGTGGCGGCGAGGCGTTCAACCCGCGCAGCACTTCACCCAGGCGCGTGAAATTAGATTGCAGGATATCAAGCCCCACTGCGTTCGCGGCGGCCAAGGGCACAAGGCGCGGGCGGGCGATGGCGAGCGCCTGGGGATCCACGTCCAGCCCGATCAAACGCCCGCCGGGTTTGAGACGCTCCAGCAGCGCGGCGCTGTGCCCGCCCGCGCCCAGAGTGCAATCCACAAAGCACTGCCCGGGACGCGGGTCCAGCAAACCTATAGTTTCAGTGAGCAGTACGCTTCGATGTCCAAGAGGCGCGGCTGAGGCGCCTTGCGGTTCTGCGTCCGGCATAGTATGAATTTTCGATTTTTGATTTTCGATTTTCGATTGCAGCACATCCGGCAGTGCAATCGAAAATCGAAAATCGCAAATCTAAAATTTCTTCTCCGCGTCCTCCGCGTTGAGAAATCCGCGGCTCGGCCCGCCAGTCTTCTTGCGGTCAGGCGCCGGCCACTGCCACCTCGGCAGCAGCAGTGCTAAAATCCGCCACGCCCGAGACGCGCAAGAGGGTCCGCATGTACGGCGAGAGTTCGATCTCACCGTACTCCTCTCTCAGGCCGCGCACCTCATCGCAGCGCCGCACCAGCATCTCCAAGCTTTCCCGCACGCGGCCCGTGGCCGGCGTGCAGCAACCGCGGCGGAGCATGTGCCCTCTGACGCGGTAATAATCCGAATTCCTTCTGCTCGTCCTCTCCATTTTCCACCGTCCTCATTCCCACCCCTCACCTCAACCCCGATTCCACTGCCTTCCACAACACTGCTGCGCCCGCGGCTGGCTGCGCGCGGGCGGCCTATCTGCTCAGCATGGTTGTCAACCGCGTGTCCGGCTGCTGCGGCTGCTTCTGCTGCGCCGCCAGTTTTTCCTTGTGGGCCTGCGCAGGCCAGAGCCAAATGTGCGTGTAGCATCCTTCGAACACCACTGCGTCCTTGAATCCCAACAGATCGTAGAATCTGGCCGGAATGACAAATCTCCCTTGCGAGTCAGGCTCAACCGGTTCCGCCGAGTTTGCGATCATCCTTATTTTCTCGGCACGCTGCGCTTCCGTGTATCCTTCATCGTTGTTCACGGCCTCGATCAATTCATCCAGCTTCGTCTTTGTGTACAAGCGCAGGAACTTCTCATTTTCCCAATGGAAATGAGCCGCAAGAAGTTCGTCCTCGCCAGTAGCCCCAAGCACTCGTTTGAAGGCTTTAGGAATCGCCGCCTGCTTGTTGGTTGTAATGTCCCGGTCATGGATACCAAAAAATGTGGCGCGCTTTACCGGCCCGCTTGCGACTGGGCTATTGGTGACAGGAGTCTTTTCAGCCATGCTCTACATCCCTCAACGGCTTGCTCAAGTCCCATACAATAGACACGATTTAAGAATAATCAAGAATAAAAAACACTAGGATGCCCAAAAGTGCGTAATTTTCGGCCGAGTATGATAAACAAGGGAATGGGCTGGACGACCAGATTGCAGCACTATTAGTTGGGGTCTTGCTGGCTGATTCCTGGCTAGAGAGATAGTTCCCAAAAAAGAAAAATAAAATTTTTCGATACGCCGCGAGGACAGAAGCCAATTCCGGGAATGTTTGCTTCCCGTCCCGCGCCAGCTAGATTGACTAACCGTCACCAAAGGAGAACGCGCTCTTGGGCTTGATCATCAGCGCCTCGCGGCGCACGGACATCCCCGCTTTCTATAACGACTGGTTTATGAACCGGGTGCGCGCGGGATTCTGCGAGGTGCCGAACCCATTCAATCCCAAGCAAGTCGCGCGCGTCTCGTTGCGCCCTGAGGACGTGGACGCCATTGTGTTCTGGACCAAGAATCCGCGGCCGCTGCTCGAACACATTGCCGAGCTCGAACGCCTGGGCCTGCGTTTCTATTTCCAGTTCAGCCTGCACGCCTACCCCGCGCTGCTGGAACCACGCCTGCCGTCCGTGGCCGCACGGATCGCCGCATTCAGGCAATTGAGCGAACTGCTCGGCGCGGCGCGCGTCATCTGGCGCTACGACCCGATCATCATCTCGAATCTGACCGGCTACGCTTTCCACAAGACTGCATTCGCCGCGCTGTGCGCCCAACTAAGTCCCTGCACGCGGCGCGTGGTCATCAGCGTGGTGGATTACTACGGCAAGACCAAGCGCAATCTGAAGCCGCTTGAAGAGCAGGGCTTCACGTTCAGCACCGCTGCCGTGGATCTTCCGCAGACGGATGATCTCCTGTGCGGCCTGGCCGAGGTTGCGCGCGCCGCCAGCCTGGAAATTTTCTCGTGCGCGGAGCCCAGCGCGAAGGCCGGTCCCCGCTGGGCCGGCATCCGGCCTGGCCGCTGCATTGACGGCGAACTCATTGAGCGGCTGTGGGGCCTGCGCCGCGTCTGGAAGAAGGACCCCAACCAGCGGGAGGAGTGCGGCTGCGTGGTGAGCAAAGACATCGGCGCGTTCGACAGTTGCCTCCACGGCTGCCCGTACTGTTACGCCACGCGCTCTCTGCCCCTGGCTGAAAAGCGCCATGCACAGCACGACGCCGCGGCGGCAACGTTGCTGGGTGAGAATTGACGACATGGACGACATGGACGATATGGACGTAATGGACGATATGGACGAATAGGAATGCTGGAATCACGTTCTTTCCGCCGCCGCCACGACCGCGCCAAGCAGCGGTGCGTTGTCGCCCAGGGCCGCAGGCACGATCTCCGCCTTGCCTTCCAGGTAGCGCGGCAGGTACTGCGTCACCGCGGCGCGCAAGGGCACAAAGAGCGTGTCGCCCGCCAGCGCCACGCCTCCGCCGATGACCACACGCTCGAAATCATAGGCGCAGATGGCTGCCGCGACGCCGCGGGCCAGTTGCGCGACAGCCTGCTCGCGCACTGCCAGGGCCCAACTTGCGCCTGCGCGCGCGGCATCGAAGACGTCCTTGGCCGTCAGACCCGGCGGCGCGGCCTGCCCCAAGCTCTGCAATGCGGCGCGGCCTTCGCGCGCAATCGCAGGGCCGCAGGCGAGGGCTTCGAGGTTGCCGGGCTTGCCCGTGGCGTACTGGGGCGCGTGCGGTCCGGGGTGCATGACCATGTGGCCAAATTCTCCCGACAGGCCGTGCGCGCCGCGGTAGAGCCGGCCCTCCAGGATCACGCCGCCGCCAATCCCGGTGCTCACCTGGAAATAAGCCATGTAGCGCGTGCCGCGGCCGGCGCCGAAACGGTGCTCGCCCAACGCGCCGGCGTTGGCGTCGTTCTCAATGCTCACGGGCAGATGAAAAGCTCTGGCCATCTCGCCCGGCAAATCCACTGTCTCCCAGCCCGGCACATGTACGGAGATGACGCGGCCGTCAGGCGCGACTGGACCGCCGAAGGAAATCCCCAGGCCGCGCATAGGTCCAGCGGCCCGCACCAGCTCGCGTCCGCAGCCCAGCAGGCGCGCCAGCCATCGCGCCCCGTCTTCTTCCGGCGCACGAGCCAGCGACACGACCTCGCCGTGCGTGCCGTCAGCCCGAGCCAGGCAGCAACGCCCGCGAGTCCCGCCAAAATCAAAGGCCAGAATGTCCATGTGCCGGCCACAACCACCCTTGCCACAGAGCACACAGAGAACACAGAGAACATGGAAAAACAGCCCCCCCTCTGTGCGCTCTGTGGCCTCTGTGGCCAATCGTTCCTAGTAGTGATAGGCCCCGCGCGGAAATCCGCAAGAGGGAACTGTGATTTTGGGGTAAATCCGGCCGCCGATTTTGCCGATTACTCTAGTACAGG
>JBEKKG010000561.1:0-5455 GCA_050010835.1 Planctomycetota bacterium | reverse complement strand
TCCACCGCCAAAACGCCCGCCGCCATAATATTCGCGGCCCCAGCCATAACACCCGTACGGGTAGCCCCAACCGCCGTAATACGTGTACGGGTAGTCCCAATCGCTGTAATAAGTATATGGTGAGCTATCGTAGACGTAGGTTGTCGAAGGCACCTCGACAACGCGCTCACGTTCCACAACAGCCGGCTCTGGCACGGGCCGGCCCACAACCGGCGCCTGGCAATTGTCAACCGGAGCGGGACGCTCTTGTGCGACTTGGCGCGCAGCCGGACGGTGCCGCAACAGGGCCACAATCACCTTGTCCGGAACTTTGGCGTCCTTGAGTTTGACGATGTCGTCGGCCGAGAGCTGGATGGACGAACTGGATGCCTCCACAAAGGCGACCATAACCTCCTCACCCACACCCTTTTGGGCCAGCAGAACGATGTCGGCTGTTGTCTGGGCAAAGGCTCTGCCTGCGAGCACCGCAACCAAAGGAACGAAACAAATCAGCAGTTTGCGCATGGCTCAGTCTCCTTTCACGCACCCTCCGATACCAGAATTAGACACCACGATTCTGCCGGAAACAAGCGCCTCAACTCGTCTGCTATGGCTCCCTTCTGGGCACTTGCTGCCCGGGAACGGACGTGCCATATTCCGCACCGCAACTCTCGTGCCGGTCACCTGACGCAGGAGAATCCCCTGCCCTGCCCTGCCTTGCCCGCGACGGTTTCTTGGGGTATATCTGTAGTGCGGGGCTGTAAGCCCTGGTGGTGCCGCTTCACAGGGGATGGTCATGGCTGACGCTGCCCGCTCCAAGTCGCTGCCTTACCTCGTTGCGCTCGTCTCCGTCGGTCTGGCGTTCCTGATGTCATGGCTGCTGCGCCCGTGGATTTTGCCTTCTCCCAGCCCGTTTTTTACCGCCGCTGTTGTGGTTACAGCGTGGTATGGCGGCTTGGCGCCAGCGCTCGTTAGCGCGGTACTCGCTGCTGCGGCGCGGCAGGTGCTTTTCCTTGGACCTGGTGGTTCAAGCGCCTTCAGAGCAGATGATGTTGTGCACATCGGTACGTTTCTTCTCGTTGCTTGTCTTATTGGGGCACTGTTTCGAAGAGTTGAACAACAGCGGGAGTGGTTCGAGGTCACTCTAGGCAGCATTGGCGACGCCGTCGTGACGGTTGACACCGCTGGCCGCGTCAGGTTCATGAACGCTGTGGCGGAGACTATTACCGGCTGGGCTCGCCACGAGGCCTTCGGCCGGCCTGTGGAGGAAGTCCTGAAGCTCATCAGCGAGAAGACCGGGCAGGCCGCCGAAAACCCCGTTTTGCAGGCGCTCCGAGAGGGCCGGGCAGTGACCTTGGCCGCCCATACGGCTTTGGTCTCAAAGAACAACCAGGAGATCCCGATTGAGGACAGCGCCGCGCCTATCTTCGATGCCAGGGGCAAGATGCTCGGCGTGGTGATGGTGTTCCGCGACGTCAGCAAGAAGCGACTGGTGGAAAAGGAACGCGAGCGGCTGGAACAAGCACTGCTGGCGGCCAAGGCTGGCCTGGAACACCAGGTTGGGGAGCGCACGCGGGAGCTGACGACCGCCAATCGCCAGCTTGTTGAGGCGATAGCGGAGCAAAGACGCGCCGAGGAGGAACGGCAGCGGCTGGAGGACATAGCGCAAAGCCGGGAACGCCTGGCGTTGATTGGCGAACTCGCGGCCGGCGTTGCGCACGAGTTGAGGAATCCCCTTCAGGGGGTTATGAGCTATGTGCAGGTTGTCAAGATGTCGGGGGGCGACCAGGAGGAGATGAAGTTGTCACTGCAACAGATCGAGGATGGCTTGGCCCAAATGGACCGTGTTGCGACCAGGCTTCTTGACTTGTCGAGGCGTGATGCCGGGCCGACAGCGGCCCTGGATCTGGAGCCAATTGTCGAGGAAGCGTGCGCATTTCTCCGGGTGCGCGCGGCTAAGCAAAACATTTCCCTGACACACCATTCCGCTCCCGGCCTTCCCAGAGTGCAGGCGAACCATGGCCAGGTTGTAGGGGTCCTGCTGAACCTGCTCAAGAACTCGTTCGACGCTTGCCAGAAAGGCGGAACTGTATCCATTGAGACGCGACCGCATCCCAAGTTGGCTGGCATGGTCGAGGTGCTGGTCTTGGATACGGGCACAGGTATTCCCGACAGCATCCGGGAGCGCGTGTTCGATCCCTTCTTTACCACCAAGCCCATAGGGGAAGGGACCGGTCTCGGCCTCCCTATGGTCAAAAGAACCGTCGAGGGCTATGGCGGTTACGTAACAATCGCGGACGCTGGCCCCTCAGGAACCGCCATCAGCGTGGCCCTGCCTCTCGCTACTGCAAAAAATAACAAGGAATTGGAGCCCAATGGCGAGGTTGTTGCGTAACGTCCAGGGGCGAATGGAGAAACATGAACTTGAACATCCTGGTGGTAGACGACACCCAACTCAGCCGCGAAGGCATAGCCCGCTACCTGAACAAACTGGGGCACCGGGCCGAAGCCCATGGCAACCCGTTCACTGCGCTGGAGGCGTTGGAGAATGGCCCTTGGGACTTGGTTCTTACCGACCTCAGAATGCCCTCCATGGACGGGCTGCAGTTTTTGAATGAGATCAAAGGACGCAGGCCGGATACGGCAGTGATCATCATGACCGCGTATGCGACCGTGGAGACCGCCGTCAAGGCCCTCCGCGAGGGGGCGCTGGACTACGTGATAAAACCCTTCCCGATGGAGCAGTTGCATTCACATGTTGAGCGGCTGGCGGAGTTGCTCAAGGCGCGCCAGGAACTGGCCGTTCTACGCAAGACAGTTGGCACGGATGCGACACACAGCGGGCTGGTAGGCAACTCCCCTCAGATGCAGAAGGTCTTTCACCTCATAGATCAGTTCGCCGATAAACCGGCGAATGTCCTCATCACCGGTGCAACGGGAACGGGGAAAGAGATGGTGGCCAGAGCGCTGCACCTGCGCAGCCGCAGGAAGAACGGCCCCTTCATCCCGGTGCCGTGCGCCGCGTTGCCGCGGGAACTCGCGGAGAGCGAACTGTTCGGCCACGAGGCAGGGGCCTTCACCGGAGCATCGAAGCAGCACCACGGGCGCGTGGAACTGGCCAACGGCGGAACGCTGTACCTGGATGACGTTGACGATCTTCCCTTGGATACCCAGCCGAAGCTGCTGCGCGCCATCCAGGAGCGCGAGTTTCAGCGTGTCGGTGGCGAGCGCCTGCTCAAGGCGGACCTGCGCATCCTCTCCAGCACGAAGAAGGACCTCGAAGTTCTTGTCAACGAGGGGCGTTTCCGGCAGGACCTGCTCTATCGGCTGCGGGTGCTGACCATATCCCTGCCGCCACTGCGTGAAAGGAAAGGGGACATCATCCTCCTGGCCCAGCACTTTCTCGCCATGCTCGCTCGCGAGACGGACGAACAGGCGCGAGTCCTCTCCGCAGGCGCCCAGCAGAAACTCCTGAGCCACACGTGGCCAGGGAACGTCCGCGAACTGCGCCATGCGATTGATTATGCCGTGGCGGTTTCCGGTGGACCCACAATCCAGGCGGATGATCTCCAACTGCGCACGAGTGCTGCCCCAACACCGGAAAAGCTGTTCGTCCTGAATCTCGGGGAACGCGAAGAGCTCGATTGGCGTGCGCTGCAGCCCGAGATCGAGAAGGAGGTGCTTTTCTGGGCTCTTAAGAAGGCGCAGGGCGATCAGGGACGCGCCGCTGAGATTCTGAAGATGCCCCGCAGCACGTTCCAATACCGGTTGCGTCAGCTCGGCTCGGGACAACCCGAAGAGGCACTGAGCAGTACCGAAGCGGCCAGACTACCAGTATTAAGCCAAGAACTCACCAGCCAGAGTTCAAGAACTTGACAGCATATCCTCAATTCCTCCAACTGGTTATGTATGCAGTGCTAATAACCCGTCAAGAACTTGGCATCTGACCCTCCGGTGGCCAGTTGCCAGCCGCTTGACATCCCTTTCCCACACCCATGCCCGCCGAACTGTGGCAGGATACTGAGCAGTCCCGCCGCGTTTCCGGTCAATTGGCTCTGTGGTCAATGGTGGTGGCACAAACTGTGCTTCACGCCACGACAAGCGCATTCCGAAGGTGAAGGGGTGGCATTCGGTCTGCGTTGGGCGACTGTGCCGCGTCAGAGAGGGGAACCGCATGGGAACTGCTTGTGAAGAAGAATCCCTGAACGACTCCAGAACGAAGTCGCGGAAGTACTTGTTGTTCCAGATTGGAAGCACAAGATTTGGCATTCCGATTCTCGAACTAACGGACATCCTGGAGTTGGTGAAATGCGTGGGGGAAGAGGGTCGCGTCACCAATGCAGTCACGCGAGATGGCGAGGTTGTACCTGTGGTGGATCTGCGGCCAAAGTTGGGAGTGTCCTATACCCAAGATCCTGACGAGCTTGATCACTTTTGCGTGCTTCTCGTGAGAGGCGAGAACTGCCACGGACACTCTGTTTGGGGCTTAGTCGTTGAGCATTTCGCCCAAGTGCTCGATGCCAACAGCGCAGAGCTGGGGTGTACACTGGAAGATTCCCTGGATGCAAGTGCTCACTCGCGGTTTCTCAATCTCGGGAACCGCGCCGTGCCCCTTCTGGATCCCGAAGAGCTCTTGGCCACTGGGGAGGTTACGGAAGAAGCAGGCAGTGTGTTCGCAGGGCACGCGTACTGAGACGGTGGCGCGCGCAGCGAGTAATCAACAGTCTATACGGCAGCAAGTGGTGCAGACCGTCTTGCGGAACTGCACCCCGAAGGCGCCCCGGAGCAGAACGCCCTTGAACTCTGGGAGATGGCCCCCTCCCAAGAGCGCGATCTCGAAGTCGAGCGGCAGGGCCTTCCAGGCGGGGGACATGCTGTTCATCCTGCAAGCCGTGTACGGTTGAGCGCAAGAGTAAAGGCGGGCTTCAGTCCCCTGCCGGCGACGCGCGGACCCACAGCAGCTCCGGATACTTGCGGGCGATCTTGGCCTCTAGCTCGGCATCGCCGATGTGAACGGCGCAATGCGCGCTGTGTTCCCGCAGCCATTGCTCGAACGGGCGCTTCTCTGCCAGGAGCGCTTCGGCGGACAGCTTCGTGCCGTCCTTGGCCGTCAGGCGGATGACACGATAGCTCTGGTCGTCCTCGATGATGGTCTTGCAGATCTCGCCGGGCTGCAAACCTTTCAGGATCGGCACGAGCGGGTCGCCGGAATCTTCGCCGTTGAGCGGTATGGGCGAGCTTTCCGGGGACACGACCAGATTTCCGGCAGTTTGGAAATCGGGATCGTGTCCCCGGAAAGCCGCCGCGGGCGCGTAGGTAACGTGGCGCAGCTTGAACTCGTCAGCAATCTGTCTGAACGGCGTGCCGGCGGCTGCTTTGGCAAAAGCCTCTTCGATCTGCCGGCGCTGAACCGCGTGGAGACCTGGCGTGCGGCTGTAGTAGGCGCGCAGCTTCCGGTTGATGATTTTAGGCGTCA
>JBEKKG010000560.1:0-5457 GCA_050010835.1 Planctomycetota bacterium | reverse complement strand
AGCATGATGGACATCGGCATGATTATCGGCTCGGGCGGCGTGCTGAGCCATGCGCCGGACCGCAAGGCCGCCGCGCTGATGATCCTGGATGCCTTCGAGCCGCAGGGCATAACCGAGTTGTGCGTGGATTCCATCTTCATGATGCCGCATCTGGGGGTGCTCAGCAGTGTCTGCCCGGATGCGGCGCAACAGATTTTCGAGCGCGATTGCCTGGTCTACCTGGGCACGAGCATCTGCCCGGCCGGCGGGAACCCCAAGCTCGGCGCACCCTTGCTCAAGTACCGTGTCGAGGGGGCTGCGCCAGCCAGCGGCACGCTCTTGTGTGGCGGCCTGGTCCGGGTCGAGTTGCAGCAGGGCGCTTCGGCCCAGGTCACTCTGGAGCCCGCCAACCGTGCGGTTGACGTGGGCGCGGGGCCCGGGAAGCCGGTGGCGCGGGCCCTGCGTGGCGGACACGCCGGACTGATGCTGGATGGACGCGGCCGGCCGTTGCTCCTGCCGGAAGAAGGAGCGGAGCGCGCCGCGGCCAACAAGCGTTGGATGGAGGCCTTCGGGCTGGAACTGCCGGAAACACTCACCGCAGAGACGCAAAGGACGCAGAGAACGGCTTGATGAAACTGCTTGCGTCTTTGGTTTCTCAGATCTTTGTTGCTTTTCTCCGCGTTCTCTGCGTCTCTGCGGTGAATAGGTTGTGAGGATTGCCGATGGGAATGGCGTACACGCCAGGGCTAAAGGTCAGCGCGGATGCGACGGTGGACAAAGTCCGCCGCTTGCCGCTCAAGGGCACCGTGCTGGTTAAGGCCGGCGAGGCCGTGCAGCCCCAGACGGTGGTAGCGCGCGCGGAACTTCCCGGCGACCTGGAGGTCGTGCGGCTGGCCGAGCGCATGGGCTTGGACCCGGACGAGTTGGAAGGCAACCTCAAGGCCGCCGTCGGACAGACGATCGAGAAAGGGCAGCTTCTGGCGGAGGCCAGCGGTCTTTTCGGTTTTTTCCGCACGCAGGCCAAGGCGCCCTGTGCGGGCAAAGTGGAATACTACACCAAGGTCAGGGGCACCCTGGCCATCCGCAAGCCTCCGGCGCCCATCGAAATTACCGCCTACGTCAGCGGCATCGTGAAGGAAGTGCTGCCCGGCGAAGGCGTCATCGTGCGCGCACAAGGCGCGTTCATCCAGGGGATTTTTGGCGTGGGCGGGGAGCGGCAGGGCGAGATACTCGTGGCTTGCTCTGCCCCCGGCGAGGTCCTCACGCCCGAGAAGGTCCCTCAGGATTGCGCCGGAAAGGTGCTCGTCGGCGGCAGCCTGGTCCGCAGGGCGGCTCTGGCCAAGGCGGCTGAAGGCCGGGCCGTGGCTGTCGTAGCCGGCGGCATTCAGGACGAGGACCTGCGTGCGTACCTGGGTTACGACCTGGGCGTGGCCATCACAGGCGATGAAAACGTCCCGCTCACGCTGATCCTGACGGAAGGGTTCGGCGAGATTCCCATGGCCGAGCGGACTTTCAACCTGCTGCGCTCCCTCCAGGGACGGGGCGCTTCCGTGAACGGCGCCACGCAAATCCGCGCTGGCGCGATGCGGCCTGAGATCATCGTGCCGCATAACGGGGAGGCCGGGCGATCCGGAGGAGCGCCCCACGAGAAGTCCGGCGCCGGTTTGCTGGCGGTGGGCACGCCGATCCGGGCCATTCGCGAGCCTTATTTCGGGCAGTTGGGCGAGGTCGCGGAGTTGCCGCCCGAGCCCGTGCGGATTCCCAGCGGGGCCGTGGTGCGGGTCTTGCGCATGAAACTCGGCGACGGACGCATCGCTGAAATCCCGCGGGCCAACGTGGAGATTATCGAACGCTGACGGAAGAAGCCCGAAACTTGAAACCCGAATTTTGGATTTCGAGTCTTGCGTTATTGGTTCTTCTTGTGCTTCTTCTTCTCGGGCGTAGCCGTGCTCTCCGTGACGGCAGTGACCTTTATGGTCATGGTATCGAGGTTCACGGTGCCAGTGACATCCGCGGTGGCTTCTTTCTTAACCAGATCGGCGATTTTGGTGGCAATATCACCCGTTGCCAGGAGGTTGAACTTCTGATCCGCGGGAGGCGTGTCGGCGTTCTTTTTGCTGTGCTTCTTCTCGCCCTTCTTCCCGCTGTGGTCGTCACCGCTCTTTACGGTTAGAACCGCCACTACGCCATCCGCGGCGTTCACTGGTTTCTCTGAAAGCGTGCCGGTCTTGATCTCCGTCGGCTTCTCGTCTGCTGGCTTGGCATCCGCAGCCTTGGCATCGGTAGCCTTGGCATCCGCAGGCTTGGCGTCTGCGGGCTTGGCATCGGCAGGCTTGGCGTCCGCAGGCTTGGCGTCAGCCGGTTTTTCGTCCGGCTTCTTGGCGTCCTCAGCGCGTAAGGCCCATGTACTGACGATCACTAAGACCAACAATGCCACGAATGAGCAGTTCTTCATCGCCTGACCTCCTCCCAACGTTGCGAAAACTCCTCAGAATGCGCCAAGCAAGATAGCAGGCTTGTCACACACAATCTCCCTGCTGAGCTACACCGAGGCAAGCAAGTAGTGCGCCATTCGCTGGTTCCAAAGTCTCAGGTGCGGCCCAGCAGGGGTAACCGCCAATTCCCGGCAAGCATGAGACTCTTTCTGGGTTGGTTCCCGCCGGAGAATCCCACAGAACCGTGTTGTATAGTTCAACACGGGTGGCATAAGATGACCGTTCAACACACGGCCAGAGGGGTCAGCCATGAAGACTAATACCACGCTCATTCCCGGCTTGCTCCTCACAATCGCTCTTGGAAGCCCGTGCCACGCCGGCGAGGCGGCACTGGAACTGAGCGTGGATGGGCCAGCCCAAGTCGGACGGTATGAGAAGATTGAATTCATTATCAAGACTGACACTACCGGCGCTAATCCCTTCGATGCCGCGGACATTGACGTCAGCCTTGAGTTTACCCCTCCCTCGGGGAAGACGCTGGTTTTGCCCGCGTTCTACGCCCAGCCCTACGAACGGCGTGAAGTGGCCGGCAACAAGGACTGGATGTACCCCTCCGGGCTGCCGGGATTCCGCGCTCGCTTTGCGCCGGCGGAAGTGGGCGCGTACTCGTGCAAAGCAGTCCGCAAAGATAAGCGCGGAGTTGCCACGTCCAATACGGTTGCGTTCGAGTCCACGGCTTCGAGCCGCAGGGGCTACTTGCGCGTTTCCACGGTGGATCCGCGTTTCCTGGAGTTCACTGACGGCACACCGTTCTTTGCCATAGGCGAGAACCTGGCGTTCATCGGCGAAACGCAGTATATGAAACTCAACAAAGCCGAAGAAACGTTCCAGAAACTCGCGGCCAACGGCGCGAACTTTCTGCGCATCTGGGCCTGCTGCGAGGACTGGGCCATGGCGATTGAAGCCCGCAAGAGCGCCTGGGGCCGCTCGTGGGGCTGGAAGCCGCCCTTGGTGGAAGTGGCCGGCGAGACGCCTGCGGTACGGGCCGTGCAGGTTGGCGGGCCCAAGGCGGAGACAGTCGCCGTCGCGCCGTCGCATCCGGTCGCGCTCAAGCCCGGCACGCGCTACGAACTGTCCGCGCTGGTCAAGACCGAGGGCGAGGCGGCGTTCGCTTTCAACTATAACGGCAAACCGCTCGGGGACCCGGTGAAGAGCAAAGACCAGTGGAGCGAGCTCAAGCGCGAGTTCACTGCGGCAGCGGAGCAGTGGTGGGCGGGCGCATTCAGTCTCCAGGCCAAGGGCGGTCTCGCACAAATGCGGAAACTCTCGCTCCAGGAAGCCGGCGGCGGGCCGGAACTGCTGTGGGAAGCGGACACTGAGCGCCCGATTCGCGGTTACTTCAACCAGCCGGATTGCTACATGGTGGACTGCCTTCTGCAAGCCGCGGAGAAGCACGGCATTTTCATCGAGCTGACCTTTATCACGCGCGATCTCTACATGAACACGCTCAGCGATGAGCAGAAGCCCGAATACACGCAGGCTGTCGAGGACGCCAAGCGGCTGCTGCGCTACGCCGTCGCGCGCTGGGGCTGGTCGCCAAACGTCGCCATGTGGGAGTACTTCAACGAAATGGATCCCGGCAAGCCTACGAACCGCGCGTACCGCGAGTGGGGCGAGTACTTTGAGCAGGTGGACATCTACCACCACCTCCGCGCTACGAGCGCCTGGGGACCCAGCCCCAAGGACTGGGCGCACCCCAAGCTCGACACCGCCGACCTGCACTGGTATCTGCGGCCGGCGTGGGGCGAGTTGTCCAAGGACGCCGCGGCCGCCGCGCTGGACCGCGCGAAGTTCCTGCGGGAAAAGGCGCCGCAGAAACCGGCGCTGCTCGCCGAATTCGGCCTGGCCGACGACAAGTGGGGGCTCAGCCCCTACATGAACCAGGACAAAGCCCACCTCCATTTTCACGATGCCTTGTGGGCCTCGGCGTTGTCGGGCCTTTCCGGCACCGCGATGTTCTGGTGGTGGGAACAGCTCGACAAGAACGACGCCTACGGCCAGTACAAGCCCGTCGCGGGATTCGTGGCCGATGTGCCTTTCGCGAAGGCGAAGCTCAAACCCGCCACGGTGAAATCCTCCGCGCCGCACCTGCGCGTGGTGGCGCTGCAAGGCCAGGACTGCGCATACCTGTGGCTCAGCGATGCGCGCTTTACCTGGTGGCAAGTCGTCATTGAGAAGGCCGTGCCCGCCGAAGTCAAAGATGCCACGGTGACCGTGGAGGGACTTGAGCCGGGCACGTACAAAGTCCAGTGGTGGGACACCCAGCAAGGCAAGACGGTCAAAGAAGAGACGGTGCAGGCCGCGGCGGGCAACGCGACACTGGCGGCGCCGCCCTTCACGCGGGACGTGGCGTGCAAGGTTGTGCGTGCGGACCAGAAGTGAGACGGCACTTGATGTACTCTCAGACGAGGATAGCTTTCTGATCCAGCACCAGCACGATGTCATCGGGCACCGAACAATGGAGAGCACAATGAACAACCGAAGACCGGCAGTTTCTTTACTCCCAATCTCCTCTGCGTTCCTCCGCGTCCTCTGTGTTGAGAAGTTGAGGCCGGTCCGGGTCGCGGCCTGTCTGTGTCTGGTCGCTGCGCAGCTTCAGGGCGCGGACTGGCCGCAGTGGCGTGGGGCCAATCGGGATGGGAAGGCGGCTGAGTTCAGCGCGCCTAAAGCCTGGCCCAAGGAACTGGCGCAGAAATGGAAGGTCGCCGTGGGCCGGGGCGACGCCTCGCCGGCTTTGGTTGGCGACAAGCTCTATGTCTTCGCCAGGGATGAAACCGGCGAGGTAACAATGTGCCTCGACGCCGCGACCGGGAAGGAAGCCTGGCGCGACAGGTACGATGCGCTCGCGTCAACTGAGCCGCGCGGCGAGCACCCTGGGCCAAGGGGCTCGCCGGCGGTGGCCGGCGGTAAGATCGTCACCTACGGCGTGCGGGGGACCCTTTCCTGCCTGGATGCAGCCAGCGGCAAAATGCTCTGGCGCAAG
>JBEKKG010000559.1:0-5465 GCA_050010835.1 Planctomycetota bacterium | reverse complement strand
TGTAGTGGCCTTGCCTGTGTTTTCATGTCCTGCTTGACGGATGGAGGGTCTGCGCATGAGCCTGCTCCTTCTGCTGGTAGTGGTGATTCTGTTGGCCACGGGCATGGGCACCGCGCTGCTCGGCAGCATCAAGGTCACCCTCGCCCGCCAGCTCCGGATTGACGAAGCGCGCATCGGCGGCCTGATCGCCACATTTGGCTTCACCCTGATTCCCGTCATCCTGGCAGCGGGTTTCGTCAGCGACATTGCGGGCCGGCAGCCCGTGGCGTTCGCCGGCGCGGTTCTTTTCACCGCCAGCCTGTTGTTCTTCGCCTATGCGACGGCGTACTGGATGGTCCTCGTGGCGGTGCTGCTGCTCAGCGCGGGGTGGGGCACGCTCGTCAACGTGGTCAACCCGCTCTCGCTCGATGCCTTCGGCGGGAGCGAGGCGTACGCGCTCAACCTGGGGTGCTGCATCTTCGGCATTGGGTCCTTCGTCACGCCCTTGGGCGCGGCCTTCCTGGTGCGCCGGCTGGGGCTGCGCCGCGCACTGCTGCTCTTGAGCGTGCCGGGAATCCTGGCAGGCATCCTCGCGTTCGTGGCGGGCTTCCCTGCCGTCGCCGCGGCGCACGCGCAGCAGACTGCCGGCGGCCCGGTCCCCGTCTTGGGCACGCTGTTGGGCGATCCGGTGATGTGGCTTTGCGCGCTCGCGCTGTTTTTCTACATGCCTGCCGAGGCCACTATGGCAACCTGGGCGACGACCTATCTGACGGACAAGGGGCTGAAGGAAACCGCCGCCTCCGCGCTCCTTTCCTGCTTCTGGCTCGCGTACACGGCCGCGCGGCTCGCCGCCGCTTTCAGCTTCGAAAAGGGGAGCGAGACCACGGTGATCCTCGTCCTCTCCCTAGTTTCGTTTGTGGTCTGGGTGGGGGTGGTCCTGTGCCGCGGACGGTGGCTGGCCGTGGCGCTGGTGCTCGCCCTGGGCGTGATCTTCGGGCCTTTGTACCCCACCCTTCTGGCCGTGCTGCTGGCGCACTTTGACCCCCCGCTGCACGGGCGCGCCATCGGCGTGTTCTTCACCCTGGGCGGGCTGGGCTGCACGGCGCTCCCCATGTTCATCGGGGCCTACGCGCGGCGGACCAGCGTGCAGCGCGGCTTCCTCCTCGCCGCCGCCTCCGCCGCCGGCCTGTGCGTCATTGCGGTGCTGCTCAGGCTGAAGGCGTGAGGCTGCTTCCCTTTTTCGGCGAGTATCCGGTAACATACGCACTACGCCCGGCGTCACCAAACCGTGTCGCCGGCGGGAAAGGCAACACGGCACGGGGAGGTCAGCGGCAAGGCTCGTGGCTGCTGGCCACCCGCCTGCCCAAGCGCCACTTGCGCCGGGACGATACTTAAGTAAGCTGCGGGTCGTCTCACCTGGGGGAGAGGGGTTAGTCCACTTCAATCGGCGATCCAGCTTGGCCGATTGTAGAGACAATAGCCGCGCTCAGGATGAGACCAAGGTGCGGGGCCGATGAAACAACCTGACCAGAGGCAGGAATCACGGCTGTTGAACAGCGAAGGGTGGGGCAACTGCCTTGAGGCGTCGCTGCTGCGGGCCAAAGGCCCCTGGCAAGCTGGGCGCGAGTTCCGCAGCCATGGCCACGCTCTACGCCGGCTTTTCGACAAAGAAGCGGATGGCGGCTTGGGGCTGGATGCAGTGTTGTGCGTCCGAGACAGGCCAACTGTTTGCATCAAGGACGCGCGCCAGGATTCCGATGAAGAGATAGAGAAACTTCGCCGGAAGCTTTGGAACCTCGGGGTCACAACGCTCCTTCTTGTCGAACGTCCAACCCAAGTTCAATTGTTCTCAACGTTCGCGGGGCTCCCGAAACTCAGTGACGCAATTTTGCCGGACGAAACGATCTCCGCTCTGGAACACGCCGAGCTCGCCCTACGCCTTCGCCAGGTCATACGCGGGGTCGAAACGGGGGCGATTTACCGCGGCCAGCACAAACCGCTCTTCAATCCCAAACAGGCCGTTGACCAAGTGTTGCTTGAGAACCTGCGCGAGGCGCGGGACGTCATTTGCCCAAAGAGATCTCTGGACGGCTATCGGCGCGCCCACGCCCTTCTCGGGCGGTTCCTCTTCTCCTGCTACCTGCTTGACCGTGGTATCATCGGAACCCCATACCTGGCTAAGAACGGCCTCCCGCCCGCGCAGGACATGCTGGAACTGCTTGATAAGCAGAAGCGCGACCGTGCTGATTACCTGGATACACTCTTTGCGGCCCTCCAGCGCGACTTCAACGGCTCTCTCTTCGGAGACGCGGACACCACCGTCGTCAAGCCGGAAGAAGTGGACCTCTTGCGGCGGTTTCTTTCTGGCGACGACTTGCGGAGCGGACAAGGGGCGCTTTTCCCGCCCTACGATTTCAGCTTCATCCCCGTGGAACTAATCAGTGCCATATATCAGGAGTTTGTCAGTACCGAAGCTGAGGCCGAGAAGCATCCGGAAAAGCCTAACCAGCCCGGTGGTGACGGTCAAAGGCGCCAAGGGGCGTATTACACGCCGCCAAGAGTCGCGGAACTGACTGTGGATATCGCTACGGAAGGCTGGGACTCACTTCTGGACAAGCATTGCCTTGACCCAGCCTGCGGTTCCGGCGTCTTCCTCGTTATCCTTTTCGTACGCATGGCGGAGGAATGGCGCAACCGAAATCCAGACGCTGGGACCCGGCGCCGCTACGACGAACTAATGCGGCTTCTCAAGGAGAACCTGGCAGGTGTGGACATCAGCCTCACCGCCTGCCTTGTCACGTGTTTCAGCCTTTACCTTGCCTTTCTCGACCAGATGAGGCCTAAGGAAATCGAGGAGTTGCGCGAGGCCTTGGAGCGTGATACTCGAGCCAAGCTATTGCCGCGTATCCTGTGGAAGAGGGGCGAGGAGAATCCTCCACAACCGCCGCGTCTCGCAACGGTGCATGAATTCGATTTTTTTGCCATGCCGGGCAACCCCAGGTTCGACCTGGTGATTGGGAATCCGCCTTGGGTCAGCCGCAAAGATGCCCAGACGGCTGAAGCCTGGCTATTCGACGAAAACTCAAATCCAGCCGCAAAGGGCCTGAAGAAAGGGCAGGCACGCCAAACCCTGTTTCCAGCCGGAGAAGTCGCCTGCGGCTTCATGTGGAAGGCGGGTCTGCACGTGAAACCCGATGGCCGCGTGTGCCAGGTGCTGCCCTCGCGCGTGTTCCTAAGCAACAACACGGACCGCTTTCAGGCCCATTGGCTCAAGCGCCACCGCTTGGAGAAAGTATGGCTGCTCGCCGACTACAGTTTCATATTGTTTCCCGGTGCGGATTGCCCATGCTTCATCGGGCGTTACCACCGGCGGCGTGAAGGCGAGGCGCTGGGTGAATTCGATTTCATTACGCCGAAAGTTGAACTGCTTGACCCGCGTGAGGCGCTGATTCCAGTACAGCCAGAAGACCAGAAAATCTTGTCTGAGCAGGAGATCATAAAGGCGGCGGACAGAAGGGAGTGCGCCTTTGCCTGGAAGAAGCAGCACTGGGGTACGCCGCGCGACGTGAGATTGGTTGAGCGGCTTATGCGTTTGCCGAAATTGTCGCACATGGTTAGCAAGCCGCCATCTTCTGGGACTTCGCCTTCTGAGAAGACGGAAGGCATTGTACCAAAGGGCCAGTGGTGGAGGGGGCAGGGTTTTGAGCCATTCGACCGAGAGAAGTATGAACGTGACGCAGAAAGTTACGGAGAGCCGAAGACCGCTTGGTGGGGACCTACCGAGCGTTACTTGCCGGCCCAAACGAAGCTTCGCGGCTTGGTTCTTTCAACAGAGGAAACTGAGGCGGTGGGCAATCGCTTCAGGGAGTTACGCCGGTCACCAAACGAAAAGTTATTCAAAGAGCCCCTGCTGCTCATCAACCAAGCTTGCACCAAGTTTCTCTTCTCTGACTTTGACGTGCTTTTTCAGCGCAGCTTCCAATCTATCTGTGCGCCAAAGGCGGACGAGGACAAACTTTTATTCCTGACTGCTGTCCTCGCAAGCTCGCTGGCGCAGTATCTCCTCTTCCATACTACAGCGAACATTGGCGTTGAGCGGGACAAAGCGCTTCTGGACGAACTCATGGCATTACCTTTTCCCTTGCCCCAAGATATGAGGAGTGGCCCGCAGGGCGGGACCATCGTCAAGGATTGCGCCGCCATTCTTCGTGCGCTCAGGGCAGACTTTCTTAGGAATGAAAGTCTGCTGGCTCGGAAAAGGGTCGTGCGAGAGGCCCAGCACGCGCTTAACACCAAGGTGTACGCCTACTTCGGTATCTGTGAGTGGGAACGTCATTTGATTGAAGACACGGTCAATATCTTCCGTCCCAGTTCAACTCCCAGTTCCTTGGATTCAAAGAAGTTATTCACCCAGCAGCCCTCGACTTTTGACCGGCGAAAGGCCTATGCTGACACGCTGGTTGCGACGTTCCAAGGCTGGACGCGTTCGAAGTCGAACTTGTGGGCGGGAACCTGCTTGGCGCCGAAAGCCGAGCTGGCCATGTTCACGTTCGGCGCTGGCGGTCCCCCACGGGATTACAAGGAAGAAGCCGCGGAAAAGCGTGTAGAGGGGCTGCTCGACCGCATTCGTAAGGCAACGACGCGCTCACAAGGGACAGTGGCCTGCTGCCTTCGCGGTTTCGCTTTTTATGAAGGGACGCAGGTTCATCTGCTAAAGCCCTTGAACCTGCGCTACTGGACGCGCACGGCAGCCCTTAACGACGCCGATGAGATCATCGCCCACATGATGGAGGAAGACGGATGGAGCGCCTGAACGCCAGCGGTTCAAGCAGCGCCTTCCGGCGCGAGCTATTCCCCTACGGGTTCGCCGGGGAAGTAATGCAGTTGCTGCTCGCGACATGGCAGGACTTTTCGCTGCATCATGAGGTCCGAAAGGAAACGCGCATCACTGCGCTATTCCGCGATGAATTGATTGCGGCCTACGTTAAGGCCGGTCGTTCATGGTTCATTACATTGGAAGATCCTCTGACCGACGACACTTTCGGAACTGAGCTTGGCCGAAACGACCTGAACTTCTTTCCGCCCCAACATTGCGGCCAAACGATTTACTTCACCGTGGAATGCAAACGCCTTCGTGTTACCACCGCTTCCGGCTTCCGGCACTTGGCGGACAAATATGTCACAGACGGCTTGCAGCGCTTTGTGGATGGGAAATACTCGGTCGGCCTGCCGTGCGGCGGAATGCTCGGCTACGTCATGGACAACGAGGTTGCGCAAGCCTGCGCCGAGGTCCGCGCTGAGATAACTGGCGGCTTGGCCTCGCTAAAAATGAAAAACGCGGACTCGTTGCAGTGCCCATCTTCAGTACTTCCTGAGCACCCCCACAGCGCGGACACGATTCACGAACGTTCGGACGGCAATTTCACAGTGTATCACCTCTTGGTCGGCGTCGCGCAGTAGGTGGACAAGATACGGCGACAGACAAG
>JBEKKG010000558.1:0-5474 GCA_050010835.1 Planctomycetota bacterium | reverse complement strand
CAGGCAAGAAGCCACTGGAAGCGTGGTTTGATCTGGTTCTGCGGCGGCGTCGCCCTGATGCTCGCGCTTCTGCTGCCCGGCCCGCTCTTTGTCTACTGCTCTTACTGTGAATATCGCAGAGAGTCGCACACTTGGCGAACGTGGGTGGCGCACCATACGCCTGTCTTTGTCGCCGACCCGGCAGCCTGGGCGCTATCGCTGTCGTCGCATTCAAAAGCGGCCGAATTGTACCGCGGCGCGCTCTTTACCGGCCGCGTCTCGAAAAACAGGCTGCTCGCGGAATTGAATTCGACCGACGCGACCAATCAGTGTTTCGCCTTTCTCGGGCTGAAACGTGCGGACCCGCAGGCAGCGCTGGCTGAAGCCGAGAGGATCGGCCAGGGCAGCTTCTTGAGAAGCCCAGGAGCCCTGGACTCGGCTGCAGGCATGGCGATGGGCCAGCAGGGGACGCCTGAACGTATCCGCCATTTTCTCGATCTGGCCGCAACACAGGCGCCGCCCTCTGACTTCATGCGCAACGTGCTGTGGTGGTCCTCAAGTCGCCCAGAGCTATTGCCTGACCTCTCCAGCTTCTGTAAGAAGAACTCCCCATATCGTGAGGTTGCCTTGGGGTTGCTGGCGGAGAAGGTGCCGCCCAAGGACCTGCCAGGTTATTGGACCGAATTGCTGGCAGACAGCGATTCGCCGCGCAGGCAGCAGGCCATCAATACGATTCATAACATCAAGCTTGTGAATGTGCGGCTCACGGTCCTCGCGACTCTCTTCGAAAGTACTGATCCCTCTGTACGGCAGGACCTGCGGCAGTGTCTTCCGATAGTCCACTACGCCTTCCTCGATGGGTGGACCGGCGACAGTGCGCTGGTAAAGCGCCTTGTTAAGTGTCTCCTTCCTCTCCTCGATGACAGTGACCTGAACATTCGCAGCCAGGCCGCAGATAGCTTTGTGCTGCTCCTTGACAGGCGGGAGAAGAGAGCCTTCTTTCAGGAACTCCGCCAGATCGCGCCCAAGACGCCGGAGATGTACGAAGCCTATCGCGCAGCCGCCAGGAAGTGGTTGGAGATACACAAGTAGGAGGCTTTGGGCATTAGGCATTAGGGTTCAGGCATTATGCTTTGCCTCCCAACCGTGCGCCCCCAATGCATAATGCCTAATGCCTGAAGCCTAACGCCTATATCGGCACCGGCACTTCTTCCAGTATCTCGCCCAGGATCGTCTCCCCGTCCTTGCGGCTGGCGCCGGCGTCGCGGCCTTTCTCGATCACGCGATGTGAAAGGACAGGCTGGGCGAGGCGCTTGATGTCGTCGGGCGTGCAGAAGGCGCGGCCCTCGATTACCGCATGGGCCTGGGCAGCGCGGTAGAGCATCAGGCAGCCGCGCGGCGAGACGCCCAGCGCCAGGCCCTTGTGTTCGCGCGTGCGCGCGGCGATTTCGAGGATGTACTCCAGCAGCGTTTCGTCCATCACGACTTGCCGCACCGTTTCCTGGAGCTGCAGGATCTCGGCGCCGGTGATGACCGGCTGGAGCGAATCGAGGGGATGGGCCAGGCGCTGGCTGCGCAAGACCTGCCGTTCGCTGTCGCGGTCGGGATAGCCGATGGCCACGCGCAGTAGAAAGCGGTCGAGCTGCGCTTCGGGCAGGGAATACGTGCCCGCGTATTCGATGGGGTTCTGGGTCGCCAGGACGATGAACGGGCCGGGCAACGGATGCGTCACGCCGTCCACGGAAACCTGGAAGTCATTCATGGCTTCCAGCAGCGCCGACTGCGTGCGCGGCGTGGTGCGGTTGATCTCGTCGGCCAGAATGACGTTGGCGAAAAGCGGCCCGGGGTGGAACTTGAAGCGGTCCTCGCGCCGGTCGAAAACGGACACGCCGACGATGTCGGAGGGCAGCAGGTCCGGCGTGAACTGGATGCGGCGGAACTGGCAGTCAATGGACTTGGCCAGCGCGCGGGCCAGCGTCGTCTTGCCCACGCCCGGCACGTCCTCCAGCAGCACGTGGCCGCGCGCCAGCAAACCCACCAGCGTGAACTTGATGGCTTCGCGCTTGCCCATGATCGTGGATTCGATGTTGGCCAGCAGCGCATTGACCTTCTGCTTGGCCGTGGGCGCGCTCTCGGCAGGCGGACGCGGGTCTCCTTGTGGGGCTGTGCTCAAATCCGTATTCTCCTCATGTAAAGCATAACGGTAATACGGTCAGGAAGCAACTGTAGCGCAGGCTTCCAGCCTGCCGTATCGCGGGCTTCCAGCCCGCATAACGTTCCCGGCTCTCTGGACGCTCACAGCAATGCACGCCCTGCCGACTGTAAGTCGGCGACACAGCAGGCTGGAAGCCTGCGCTACAGCTTGCGGTGCCGCTCCTTTCGCATATAAACGCCTTTGGCCTTGGCGCGACTTGAAGGAGAAGGCATGTCATCTCGTTTCGGATTCTGCGTTCTGTTGCTGTCGTTAAGCCTGTATGCGCTGCCTGCCCGAGCGGAGCAGGCCGTGCCTGCCAGCAACGTGAACGTGCCGGCGATTGGCGACTGGACGCCGTACCTCCGCGACTTGCAGGGTGCGGACAAGGCCAGGCAAGAGGCCGCGGCCAAAGTCTTCGTGGCTGCGGGTGGGCGAGGGTACGCTGTCCTGGCGCCGCTTCTGAAACACAACGATCCGGAGGTCGTGAAGCGCGTCACGGAACTCCGGCAACAGATTGATACGCAGTCTTTCAAGCTCTACCAAGAGGCAGTTGCGGAACAGGGCAAGCTCCAGCACCAGGCCCTGACCGCCGCGGCCCTGGAGAAAGTGCGGCAAGCCTTCATGCGCGTGGCCATGTATGCGGGGCAGCCCCAGCTCAGGCAAGCTGCTTATAACAGCGGCGTGGAACTGCAGAAGACGATCAAAGAAGTCGAGACGGCCGGCCAGCAACTGGCCGCGTTGGATGCGCAGCTCAAGGCCACGCCCCAGAAGAACGGCCTGGTGCGCGCCGGCATCCAGATGGAGCGGGCACAGGCCTTGAAAACGTTGCATTGCGACAGCGACCTGCTGGCCGCCGCGCTGGACGCCGCGCAGAACAGCGGCAAGGAAGGGCGCTTCACGCCCGCGGCGCTCCAACTTCAGGCCGAAGCGTATACGCGGCTGGAAGACAACTCGAAAGTCGAGGCGGTCTGCCGCGCCATCTTGACGGAGTACCCGCGCAGCCTGGAAACCAAGTTCGCACACCAGACTTTGCTGGGCCAGTTCAGCACCGCCAACCGCTGGGACGAAGCCGGGCGCCAGGCGCGGGCTTTTCTCGCGGCCTTTCCCGTGGACAAGGACGCCCAGGACGCCGTCCTCGGCCTGTTGGATGGCCTGATGAATGAAGAACGCGATTACGCGCGGGCCGGGCCGCTGGCCGACTGGCTTGTGGAGACGCTGCCGAGCGACCGGCTCACTGCCGACGCCTTGAAGGACAGCGGCGGCTGCGCCGAGTACCTGGCCCACGATTACCGCAAGGCCGAGCGTGCCTACACGCTGCTGCGCGACCGCTTCGCGGACGTTACCAGCCCCGACGATATGAACGCGGCCCTCGCGCGGGTGCAGGCCAAAGCGGAAGGAAAATTCGAGAACGAGCCGCGCGAGACGGACGCCGGCCTCGCCGGAGTCTTTGCGCGTTTCCTGAAGGCGGCCCGCGCGCGCGACGCCAAGGCGTTGGGGACGCTGGTGCCCAAGGACGCGGCGCAGGAGTTCGCTGAACGCCTGGGCGATAGTTCGGAGGAACTGCTGCCCAACCTGGTCTTTGCGGACTTCATCTTCAAGAAGGCCGAAACGGACGAAGCCGCAGGCAAAGCCACACTCAGGTTCGATTACTACGAGGCTTCCTCAAACAAGCCCAAAGCGCTGACGGAAGAAGCGCGGAAGGAAGATGGCCAATGGAAGATTTGCTGGCAAGATCCGGAGGAAGCAGAGGAAAAGGAGGCGCCTGAGAAGCCGGCGCCGGACGCCAAGGTCCAGCAGAGCAGTCCAGTGGCGCCGGAGGCGAAGAAATAGGCATTAGGCTTTAGGCATTAGGGCTGGGGAATTGGTAACCGTTCAGTCCGAGCCGCGACCGTGAGGGAGCGGACATTGCCGCTTGCTTACGCGCGCGGCTCGGAGACTGAACGGTTACGGGGATTGGGGATTCTGGAGGAGGGATTACTGGCATGAAGATCGCATTCATCGGTGACAACGACCTGCCTAGCGTGGAAAACGATTCGCGCTTCGCCAAGGAACACGGCTTCACAGCCCTGGAGTACAATTACTGGGGCGGCTTTAAGGACCTTACTGCGGAGACCGTCAAGCAGATGGCGGCCATCCACAAGAAGTACGGCGTGCGCGCCTGCATGCTGGGCATCTGGGGCTGGAACCATCTTTCGCCGGACCCGAAGACGCGCGCAGAGGCGCACGCGATGCTGGAGCGCGCCATCGCTTTCGCCAAGATCCTGCGCGCCGATGTGCTGGTGACCGGCGCGGGCGACATCCCGGGCGAGCCGGCCGGGCGCAAGGTGGCGGAGTTCCTCGAGGTTTTCCCGCCAATCCTGCAGCGCATCCAGAAGGCGGGCTTGCAGGCGGCGTTCTACGCGGTCCACGGCGCGAGCTTTCTGGACAGCCTGGAGGCTTATGAGCGCGTGTGGGAACACCTCCCGGAGCTCAAGATCAAGTTCGACCCGGCCAACTGGCGGCACCACGGCGACGACTACCTGGCAGTCGTGCAGCGCTACGGCCACAAGATCGGCTACGTGCACCTCAAGGAGCATCTCTATAAGGACGGCCAGCTCGTCTCGCAGCCGGCAGCCGGGATGGGCGACATCGAATGGGGCAAGGTCATGGCCTTCCTGTACGAGCACAACTACGACGGCTGGCTTTCGATCGAACCGCACGGCCCGATCTGGTCGCGCGGCGCGATGCGGGAAAAGCTGATCCTCCTGACCAGGAAGTACATCAGCCAGTTCATGGTGTAGATTCCTCACTACTCCGAGCCGCGACCGTAAGGGAGCGGCCGCTTGGCCGCTTGCTGACGCGCGCGGCTCGGATGGATTCCTGACTACTTCGCGCGGCGCTCGTAACGGTCCGGCCACTTGATCGCCGGTTGAGGCGCGCGGCTCAGCGGGGCCGCCTCTTCCGGGTGGTTGGCCGCAGAGTTCTCGCGGTGCTGGCGCGCTTCCAACACGCGCTTGATGAAACGCGGCGTGAAGCCGGGCCCTTCGGGGTCCTGGGCGGCGATATAATAACCCACGAGCGTCGCCAGCCCGATCAGGCCGGCAATAGGGATTGCCATCCAACCTCCTGAAAGCTTAACGAGCAGGGTAACAAGCGAGCCGCCCGTGAGGATCACGGCGAGCATTTGCCGGAGCGAATAGCGCGCAAAGAAGAAGGTGATCAGAACCAGCCGCATTGCGCCGAGCAGACCTGCAATGAGCAAGGGGAGTCCCAGCACCAGCAGTGCGCACCCGCCTGCCACCACTGCGGCAAATCTCCTGCA
>JBEKKG010000557.1:0-5475 GCA_050010835.1 Planctomycetota bacterium | reverse complement strand
TGTCGCTGGCCAACGTCAGCACTTACAATTTGTGCAACGCCAATCTGAATATCGACGGCGGCGGCAGTCTCGGACTTGCCGACGAGGTTCTCATAGTGGTACTTTTCGCGCAGCAAGCCGCGCAGATGCACGTTCTCGCGCTGCAAGTCGCGCGCCTGCAGGCAACGGCTGAGCCGTTGTTCCAGCTCTTCCAACGAAAACGGCTTGGTGATGTAGTCGTAGGCGCCCAGGCGCATGGCTTCCACTGCCGAAGGGATGGTGCCGAAGCCTGTGATTATCAGCACCTCGACGTCGGCGTGTTCTTCTTTCAGAGTCTTGAGGCACGTCAAGCCGTCCATGCCTGGCATGTGCAGATCCAGCAGCACGGCGTCAACACTCTCCTGGCGCAAGCGTTCGAGCGCCTCCGTGCCACTGCCGGCTTCACTGACTTTGTAGCCGAGCAGGCCCAAGCCCTGCGCGTACGCCTTGCGCAGTTCGTCCGCATCGTCCACGACCAGGACGTGGGCGTCACGGGGCAAGGAGGCGATTCGCGGTGGAGCGTTGTTTTGGCTAATGGTCTTGCTCTCCTCTTATACGCGCTACGGCGCTCAGACACCCACCCGAACTCTGTTGTGCACAAGACTGCTTTGGCCCGGACACGGACGCTATAGGCAGCGCCCGTGCATATCTATTCAACACTTCCCGGCGCCAGATATCAACTGGAAAAAAACCGATTCTGCATCTACAACTTCTGCTCGGTCTCTCCAGCGGGAAGGGAAGCGGATTGGAGCAATGGGCGCAACAATAGAACCAGGCACGAAGTTCGGGCGCTTCATTGTGGAAGCCAAGCTCGGCAGCGGAACCACAGGCACGGTGTATAGAGCGCGCAGCGTAGAAGGCAACAAGACCGTGGCCATCAAGGTGTTGGCTCAGGAGATCGCCAAGGATAAGACTGTGCTGCTCTTGTTCGAAGAGGAAGCCAAGGTCGGCTTGCAGCTCAGCCATCCCAACATCGTGCAGACCTTTTATGTTGGGCACCACAACGACTTGCCGTACATTGTCTTCGAGTTTGTTCACGGCCTGTCCCTGGCGTCCATGATCCTGAAAGGACCCTTGCCCCAACAACACTGTCTTTGGATTCTGCGCCAGCTTGCCCAGGCCTTGCGGCAACTGCGCCAGAAGGGCATCGTGCACCAGGACATCAAACCCGACAACATCCTGATTGACGGCCATGGCAACGCCAAACTCACCGATCTCGGCTTTGCCCGCATGGTTAAAGGCAAGCTCAACTGGGATGGCGTGGCTGCGGGCACGGTGCTGTACATGTCGCCGGAGCAGGCACTGGGCCGCAGGGACGTGGACGGCCGGGCGGATCTTTACTCCCTGGGCGCGACTATTTACCATGCTGCCACAGGCCTCCCGCCATTCGTGAGTGAAAACGAAGAAGAACTGATGCGCATGCACGTTTATCGGAAAGCCGAACCAGCCCAGATGCACATTCCGGAACTGGACCCCGCTTTCAGCGACATCCTGGCCAAGATGCTGGAAAAGGAACCGGCCCTGCGCTTTCAGAACCCCGAAGAGTTGCTCCTGGCGCTGCGGATGCTCAACATAGCCGCAACGTCGCCGTTTGTAGAAGGCTCGGTAACCCGGTTTAGCCATTAGGCTTCAGGAACTGCCGCCGCCCCCGGCGCGCCCAAAGCCTCGCCCCTCGCCCCTCGCCCCTAATGCGCTTTACGGCGGCAGCACCAGCGTCTCCTTTTCCTCCAGTGTCCCCAGGTCGTTGACCTTGACCAAGCTGTTGGAAAGGCTGTACAGACTGGTGTCAATGTAAAGCAGCCGCTGAATGGACTTGCCCCAATCGTAGGTTGCCGCCAGGTCCCCGCTCTGGTGCGTGAGCGCCTTCCGTAAAACGAAGCCGTTCTCCAGCGTGAAGTTGTACACGTATGCGCCGTCGAAGACCGTATCTCCGTAAGTCCACAGCGGCATGTCAGGGGTCTTGTTCTGGATCACCGCAATCGAGATGGGGAACGCCAGCAACGCCTTGTCCTTGTCAAAGAGCAAGGCCCTGTGGTCATAGAGCACCTCCGAGTCTGTCCCACGGTCGCCGATACTGACTGCGCTCACCTGCACAGGGTTGTTCACGTCCGTCACATCGAAGCAGGCAATCTTCATCCCCTGGTAAAACCCGTTTACCGCGTTCTTGCCGAAACCGAGGATATGATTGGCGTCATAGGGATGCAGATAGTTGCTGAAGCCGGGGATATTGAGCTGGCCCAGGACCGCAGGCGCTGTCGGATCGGCAACTGAGATCACGAAAAGAGGATCGGTCAGGTGGTATGTAACCATGTAGCAGCGGTCGTCAATGAAGCGGGTGGCGTAGATCTGCTCGCCCGGCGCCAACCCCTCCAGGCGGCCCACAGTTTTCATGCTGCCGTCCAGGACGTAGAGGCCATTGTTGCCATTGCTGGTCACCCAGCCATAGGTTGTGGTGGCCACGCGGAAATAGCCGTTGTTCTCGTCCATGGAAAACTGATTGATCACCATGCCAGGGACCTGGCCGCTGGCACCGAAGGAGACCGCGCCCCCAGCCACGTCAAAACGGTAAAGGTTGCTCAACTGCGTGGGTGCGTCTTTCGCCACCGCGGCCGCGCCCATAAGCATCGGGGTAGGCGCGAACACGAGGGGCAGGAACTGCGAGTCCGCGACATAGAGGTGCGCGGCCGACGCGTACACCGCTTCCCCCGCGCCCAAGAGCGCCTTGACCTGCAGCGCCTTCGTAGCGTCGGACAGATCGAAGCCGGCCACCAGCAGGTAGTCAGGCTCGTTGAAATAGGGGAAGTACAACACATCCCTGATGGCCATGCGATGGGGTCTGCGGCTTTTCGCCGTGTCCTTCACAGCGGGCAGGAGCCCTACGTTGCGGCGCACTGGCGCCTTTGCCGTGCGCGCCACGCCCGCGGGCGCCGCTCCGCCGGCCAATGTGCCGCCGTTTGCCGCACCGCTGACCGGGACGCCTGTGGCTACGCCGCCGCCGACTTTGGCGCCTGGCAGCAGCAGCGGCACGGCGTAATAGTCCGGGTACTTGCGCGCGACCAGATACACGCAGTGCCCAATCCGCCGCGAAGATATGTAGTCGCCGTCCATCTCCAGTTCGCGCACAACCTTGCAGTTGGCCGCGTCCGACACGTCTATGACGATGGCTTTCACGGTCGAGGGCCAGATGAAAATGCCCGCCTCAACCGGCGTCGTGCGGTAGGAGGAGCCGATGACGACGAGCTGGCTGCCGTCCACAAAAAGCTCGTAGGGGCTGAACTCGCTCTCGAAGCTCAGGACGGACGTGACGGCCAACGCGTTGTCCGGCTGGGCTTTGATCACCAGCACCCGTTCGTTATTCACCTGGTAGATGTACGTGCCGTCGGTCTTGACTATGTCGGATTCGTCCACTCCGGCAACCTGCACGTTGGTGCCCGAGAAACTCGTAGTGCCGCTGCCTGACGCAGTGCCCGAACCGTTCGTTGGGGTCGTGCCGCCCCCGCCGCCTGGAGTCGCGGTAGTTGGCGTGTTGGGACCCAGGGTAGTTGTGGCGCCCGCCGTGGCCCCGCTCCCGCCGAAGAGGTACTGTGGCTGCTTCTGGGCCAGCAACTTCACCAACTGCAAAAAGGACTTGACCGGCTTGGGCTGTGCATTGGCTGCTTGGGCGGCGTGCACGGCCGCGGCAGTCAACAGCACGGCGCAAGAGACGGCCACAAGGCGGCTTAGCCCGGAAAATTCACCGCGGAGACGCAGAGGACGCAGAGTGAAGAAAGAATTTCGGGAATCATCCTGTCCATTCTCCCTGCGCTTCACTGTGCTCTCTGCGTCTCTGCGGTGAACGATGCGGCTTAGGTTGCTGGCGCCACGCATTTGATAGACCTCAATCGGCCACGGCCAAACTTCTCCCGGCCCTGGGCCACGGAGCCCAGGCGACCCAGCTTACACTTTGTGACCGCCGCGTCTGCAAAGTTTTCCAGAATCTTTGCAGTGCAGGGCTTGACGCGCGCGGCCTGAGCAACTATCAATGACCAGCCCGTAGAGGCAAGAGGAAGCCATGCCTGCCAACGAACTGAGCATCAGCGAGGAGTTCACGGACGACAAGAAGGCCGTGGTCTTCTCCCTTGTTGGGCAACTCGACACCTACAGTTTCGAGCTGCTCAATACCGCCATCCAGTCGCACCTGGATGCGCAGCGCTTCAGGTTCCTGTTCGACCTCAGCGGCGTGGACTACGTTTCCTCCTCGTGTATGGGCGTGTTCATGGCTGCGTACTCCACCTGCGTCGAGAACGGCGGCCTGGTCGTCATCCTGAACCCCGCCCCCAAGGTGCGGGTCGTGTTCGAGTTGTTTGGGCTGACGGACATGTTTACGCTCACCTCTGACCGGCAGGCGGCCCTGGAGAAACTGAAATCCGGTTAGGCACGGATTTCTCAACACAGAGGACGCGGAGGAACGCAGAGGAATTGAAAAGGTGAGGGGGTAAGGGGGTGAACGGGTGAACAGGTGTCGCCCCATCACCTCTTGGCCTCTTCACCTGTTCACTTTTTGGCCTCTTCACCTCTTCACCTCTTCACCCCTTCACCCCTTCACCCCTTCACCCCTTCACCCCCTCTGCGTTCCTCTGTGTCCTCTGTGTTGAAAGTAAGTTACTCCCGCGCCAGAAAGACCAGCTCCGAACTCTCCGTCTCCGGCAGCCTTACCCTCAGGCCATTTTCCTGTAGTTCGGCGCCGGTCAGCGTCACCGGCGGGCTGGAACCGTCCTCGAACGTGAGCTGATAGCGTGCCGCGGCATCCAGCCCGCGCAGCTTGAAGCTGTGGTCCTCCTCTGCGTTCTGGCCGCGGAAGGCGAAGAGCACTCCGCTGCCCGCCTGCTGATCCACGTACAGCATGCCGTCCCAGCGCTTGCCGTCGGGGCGTTCGGAGACGTGGAACAGGCTGCCGCTGTTGATGAGCGGGCGGAGCTGCTGCTTGTAGATGCCGAATTGCTTCCTGGCGGCAGCGCATTGTTCGGGCGTCCAGGCGTTCATGTCCAGCATGATCGTGCACCAGCCCATCATGCCGCTGCGCAGCATGTAGTTGAAGTTGGCCGGGGTCTTGCCCGGATGGTTGGCGATGTAGCACTCGCACATCGCGGGCGGCAGCGCGTAGGAGGCGTCATAGAATGCGCGCCGGTTGGAGAGCGGATCGTAAGTGTCCGTGATGCTGGTGTAATGCGTGCGCCTGGCCACGCCGTAGTCCACCGTATGCCCGCCGTTCACGCAATTCTCAAACAGCAACCCGGGGTGTTCGGCGCGCAAGGTGTCGTAGATGCGGTAATAAGCGCGTGCGGCATGGTAGGCCACGTCGAGCGGCGAACGGGTGTGGCGGTGGCCGTCGCGGCTGCACGCATCCACGAGCATGCGCTGGTCGTGCTCGAGCAGATCGAGCTTGTACTCCTGGATGCTCCGGCGCAGGTCGCGCAG
>JBEKKG010000556.1:0-5483 GCA_050010835.1 Planctomycetota bacterium | reverse complement strand
CACTGGGCACCATGAGCATGACCAGGGGCCTGGTGCAACTGCTGACGGGCGGCGAATCCCTGCTGGGCATTCCCGAGGGCTACATTGAAACCGGCAGTTGGATTCTCTTCCCGGTCATTGTCTTGCTGCTGGTGGCTGCTGTTTCGCACCTCGGGCTGACCTATACCGCCTTCGGGCGGCGCTTGTACGCCGTGGGGGGCAATGAAGAGGCCACACGGCTTTCCGGGATCAACGTCCGCCGGGTTAAGTTTCTCGCCTATGTCATCTCGGGGGTGCTGAGCGGGCTTACGGGCATCCTGTATGTCGCCAAGTTCCGCTCCGCTCTGGCCGAGCCGGCCAAGGGCATTGAGCTGGATGCGATTGCCGCGGCGGTCATTGGCGGCACCAGCCTGATGGGCGGTGAAGGCAGCGTCTTCGGCGTCTTGATCGGCGCTATGGTCATGGGCGTCATTCGCAATGGGCTGGTGCTGGTGAAGGTCTCCCCTGATTGGCAGGAGCTTATTATCGGGGCGGTCATCATCCTGGCGGCCATTCTTGACGTGTGGAGAAGCAAACGCAGGTAACGCAATCCTCCGGATTGCGCTACTTCCAGGCGGAGGCAGGTTGTGGGCGAAGCCTTGCTGGAGATGCTGAACATCTCCAAGAGCTTTCCGGGCGTCCGGGCGCTGAAGAACGTCAACTTCACCGTCAAGCAGGGCGAGATCGTTTGCCTGCTGGGTGAGAATGGCGCCGGCAAGTCCACGCTGATGAAGATCCTCACCGGCGTCTATACCGCCGATGCAGGCACGCTTCGTCTCACGGGCGCTGAGGTCCGCTTCAGGAATACGCGCGAGGCCTGTGAGCACGGCATCAGCATTGTGTTCCAGGAGTTCAATCTCTGCCCGAACCTTTCCGCTATGGAGAACCTGTTCCTCGGCAATGAAGTCAAAGGCCCCTGCGGGTTCCTCTCCTACCGGCTGATGCGCGAGAAAGCCGCCGCGGCGTTCCGCAATCTGCGGCTGGAGATTGACCCGCGGGCTTTGGTCAAGGAACTGGGCGTGGCCCAACAGCAGATGATCGAGGTGGCCAAGGCGCTCTCTCACCACACCAGAATCCTGATCATGGACGAGCCGACTTCGGCCCTGGCGGACAAGGAGATACAGAACCTGTTCGCCATCATGCGCGAGCTGCAGGGCCGCGGCATTTCCATAGTCTTCATCTCGCACAAGCTCAATGAGGTGCTCGAGATTTCGGACCGCGTGGTCTGCCTCAAGGACGGTGAGAACTCCGGCGAGGTCCAGACCCGGGCCACCAGCGTGGACGGCCTGGTGCTCATGATGGTCGGGCGCGAACTGGACCATTTGTACGCGCGCCGCCAGGGCAAGCCGTCGGACGAGGTCGTTCTGGAAGTGCGCAATCTTTCGGGTCCGCCGCTGATCAACAACGTGTCCTTCAAGCTGCACAAAGGCGAGATTGCCGGCCTGGCCGGACTGATTGGCGCGGGCCGCACCGAACTGGCCAGGCTGCTGATCGGGGCGGACAAGAAGACCGCCGGCACTGTCTGCATCGCCGGCGAGGAGCTGGCTATCAAGCATCCCCAGGACGCGGTCGCGCACGGCATCGGCTACGCCTCCGAGGACCGCAAGCAACTCGGCCTGGTGCTCCCCATGACGGTGCGCGAGAACAGCACTCTGGCCGTGCATCGCCGGCTCCTCAACCGCTTGGGCTTCATCAGCGCGGCCAAGGAAAACGAGATCGCCGACCGCTACATCGCCAAGCTGCGGATCAAGGTCTCGAGCCGCGAGCAGGTCACGCGCAATCTCTCCGGCGGGAACCAGCAAAAGGTGGTGCTCGCCAAGTGGCTGGCGATCCAGCCGCGCGTCCTGATCCTGGACGAACCGACGCGCGGCATTGACGTCGGCGCGAAAGCCGAGGTGCACAAGATCATCGCCGAGCTGGCCGATGAGGGCGTCGCCATACTGATGATCTCTTCGGAATTGCCGGAGATTCTGCACGTCTCCGACCGCGTGCTGGTAATGCACGCCGGCCGTTTGACCGCGGACTTCCCGCGCGCCCAAGCCACGGAAGAGGCCATTATGAAGGCCGCAGTGTCGTGAGCTCAGCTTCTTTTCTCTGGCGTTCATGCAAGTCCTCTGCGTCCTCATGCGGTGAATAGTCCAGGCCAACACAAGAAAGCCCCAGCGAGTTCCCATTGCTGTAAGTCCGTAATTTACGTGTCTTTTGAGAGAAAATGGCCTGCGAATGGCATGCAAATGGCCTGTGAATGGCCTACGAATGGCCTGTGAATGGCCTGCGAATGGCCTGCGAATGGCCTGCGAATGGGGCAGAACAAATGATATAATCCAAAGACAACGATATAATACGTGCTCTGCCATTGAACCTTGGGCCTTACCCAAGCGC
This sequence comes from Planctomycetota bacterium, assembly GCA_050010835.1. Taxonomy (GTDB): domain Bacteria; phylum Planctomycetota; class SZUA-567; order H5-PLA8; family H5-PLA8; genus JAPLOD01. Next base: position 3,083 of record JBEKKG010000556.1, on the reverse strand, counting down.
AAAATCTCTTTGGTAATCTTACTATTCTTACTACTGGCGTGGGGCGGGTTGCCAACCCGCCCGGGCGATTCGGCGAATCGCCTTACGCTATCAAAGCGCAAAATCTCTTTGGTAATTTTACTACTCTTACTACTGGCAGGGGGGAGTGTGGTGGGACAGCCTTTCTCCCGACTGGTCGGGATCCGGACAGGCTGGAAAGCCTGTCCTACCGCTGAGCCATTTCGGCAACTGCGCGCGCACCAATAGGGCTCATAGGAAAAATGGGAGCGATGCAACCGCTTGCTGACGCGCGCGGCTCGGAACCTTCCCGCACCACACACCACTCTTCCCGCTCCACGCTCTCTCATGCTCAGTCAATCCTCACTGGCCCGCTGTACCTTCAGTAAGGTATCACAATACCATAGGGCTGTCAAGTTCAAAACCAAAGAAAAATGTATGGTGGTTCCATCTATTACTCTAACAACTGATAACAGCAGGACTTATGTTCTCGAAAAATCGTAACCGTTCAGTTTCCGAGCCGCGCGCGTAAGCAAGCGGTCACGGGGAGCGCTCCGGAAGATGCTATAGGAGCGATGGGAAAAATGGGAGCTATGGAACCGCTCCCTCTCGGTCGCGGCTCAGACTGAACGGTTGCCAATTTTCAATTTTCAATTTTCAATTCTGTTGTCCTGTCCTTCTCCGCCTTCTCCACGCGCAGTTCCTCCGCCTTGCTTTCCAGTTGTCCGGCGAACTCCTCGGGGGTCAGGAGAAACTTCTCTCCGCCGGCCGGACGGGTAACCAGGTCGGTCAGAGAGCTACTGAAGGTAGACTGCCAGCTTGGATAGGGATTGCCGCGGGCCGCCGGGGCACGGAACGAGCGCGCGCGCCGCAGCAGTTCAACGATCGGCTTCAGGCTGTCCGGCGCGGACTCATTGGCCTCGCGGATGCCGGCCAGGGCTTCGCGCCCCTGGACGAACTTGGCGGCTATCTGCGGCCGGCAGAGGAACTTGAGGAACTCGACGGCCAGCGCGGGATGCTTCGAACCGGCGCACACGTAGGCATACTCGGAGGCCACCATCAGCAATGTCGGATCGCCCTTGCCGCCCGCGACCTGCGGCGTGCCGAAGCACGAGTAGTGGAAGTCCTTGGGGATTCTGTCGTGCATCTCGCTGCTGAACCAAGTGCCGCACCAGACCATGGCCGCGCGCCCCTGGAGGAACTCCATTTGGGCCTCGGTATGCGACATCCCCAGACAGCCCTTTTGGAAATACTCCAGGCGGAAGAGTTCCTGAATGCGCCGCGCCACCTCGATGACCTCGGGCCGTGACCAAGAGCCGGGCTTGAGCAGATTGGCGGATTCCACGAAGCCCGGTTCCGCGGTCTTGTCCAGCAGGCTGAGGAAGATTTCGCCCAGGTAGTCCATGTAACGCCCCTGGAGTGTCAGCGGCGCGACCCCGGCGGCTTTGAGGCGCGCGCACAGAGCGGTGAATTCTTCCCAGGTCGCGGGCGGTTTCAGGCCGAGCTTCTCGAACAGGTCCTTGTTGTACCAGAAGGCGCTGGTGCTGTAGAAAAAGGGCAGCCCGTAGGTGCGGCGGCCATAGCGGAACTGCTCCAGAATCCCCGGGTAGAAGTCTTTCTCCCAAGGTCCTGTGCCGCCGTCGGAGGGCTTGTCCAAGTCCGGCTGGAGATCGTAGAGGAATCCGGCCTCGATGACGCGGTCCACGTCCAGGCCCCAGCCCGGAAAGGCAATGTCGGGCGGGTCGCCGGAGAGGAGGCGCAGCCTGATCTTCTCGGAGATCCGCGGGCTGGCCCAGATATTCACCCGCACGCCGGGATGCAGCGCCTCGAACCCCCGGCCCGCTTCCTCGATAAACTCCACGCCGTACCCGCCGTGAAAGTACATGATGTCGAGCACCTCGGAATTGGGTATTGTGTCCTCCGCTTTCCGGCCGAAATCCACATACAGGAGGGCCGCCGCGGATGCGAAGACCAGCGCAAACAGAAGCGCGGAACTGCGTGCATATCCATGACCGGAGCGTACCGCGGGCGTCCCGCCCGCCCGTGGCAGGCTGCCGGAGCGCGAGGACGAAGGCGGGCGGGACGCCCGCGGTACATCTGCGGAACTGGAGGGGCTCCTCATCCTTTGACCGCTCCCATAATCATGCCTTCGACCACGCGCTTGTGGAGGACCGCGTAGATGGCCAGGACCGGCAGCATGGCCAGGACCATCGTCGCCAGCAAGGTCCCCCAGTCGCAGCGATAGCCCAGGTCCACCACCATGTTGGCGATGCCCAGTTGCAGCGTCTGCTTCTCCGGGTCAACCAGAATGACCAGTGCCAGGAGGTACTCGTTCCACATGCCCAGGAAGTTGAAGATCGCCACCGTGACCAGGCCGGGCCGGGCCATGGGCAGAAAGATGTGCCAGAACGTCTGCCACTCGCTGGCGCCATCCACGACAGCGGCTTCGCGCACCTCTTCGGGCAGCGAGGCGAAGAACCCGTAGAGCATCAGCACGCTGAAGGGGATGCTGAAGGCCACGTAGACGAGCGCCAGGCCGGTGAGGGAATTGAGGAGGTGCAAGGAACGCAGCAGTTCGAACAAGGGCGCCAGCGTCAGCGCCGCCGGGACAATCATCCCCGCCACAAAGGCATAGTAGACAGCCCGCCGGCCCCTGACGCGCAGGCGCGCCAGGCCATAGGCGGCCATGGCGGACAACAGCAAAGTGCCGAACAGCGCGCTGCTCACCGTGGCCAGCGAGTTGACGAAGTACCCGCTGACGTGGCTCTTGCCCCAGGCGTGCGTGTAGTTCTCCACGGTGGCTTCGTGGCGGGACAACGGAGGGCGCCAGGGCGAGGCGAAAATGGCGTCGGTGGTCTTGAAGGAACTGTAGGCCAGCCAGACCACCGGCACCACGACCAGGAGGAACCAGAAGCCGAGGCTGAGGAAGACCAGGGTCCTGAGCAGTTTGCGCATCACTTCTTCCTTAGTGGCGCAACCCTCCGGGTTGCGTGGGCAATCCAGAGGATTGCGCTACTCCCTGGCCAAGCCCCGCTGGGCCAGCAAGATGGCCCCCATGGTGATGATCAAGAGCACCAGCGCCACGG
>JBEKKG010000555.1:0-5485 GCA_050010835.1 Planctomycetota bacterium | reverse complement strand
TTCGCACTAAGTTGCCGGGCTGCCGAGGCAGTTCGCGCGCAGGGTTGGCTTCATTGGCCGGCTTGTTTGCAATGATGTCATCCGTACTCGGCCCGCCCGCCCGGCCCGGACCGCGCTCCAGCAACCGCGCCAAGCCCACACCCAGCATGACCAAGGCTGCCGCCGCCGCACCGGCCCAGGCCAGCCTTGCACGCCACGGATTGCGCGGCACGGCATACACGCGGACGGTTGGGGTTGCCTCGCGCCGCGACTGGCGCTGCGCGGTCGCCATCCGCCCAATCCCCGCGGACGGCAAGGCCGCGCTCAACTGTTCAGCCAACTTCTTCGCCAGTGCGTCGCTGACGGGCCGCTCGCCTTGCTTCAGGAACTCGGCAAAGCCCGGCATGGCGGCGGGCAGCGCCTGTGGGGCAACTGCAAGCTCGCGAGCCTGGCCGGCGCAGGCCTGCTCCACTCGGAGGCGCAAGGTGGAGATCAAGGCGGGACCGGCAGCGCGTTCGCCGTGTGACAGCACCCCCCGCAGCGCCTGCAGCTCCCGCGCCTCGGCCTGAGCTGCTCCGTCAGCAGCCAGCAACTGCTCAACCGCAACGCGCTCCTCGGGCGTAACATCCCCGCAGAGGTAAGCGCCAAGCAGTTCTCGAGTATTCACTCCGGTAGCCATGTCCCGTCCTGCACCTTCCAATCTATTCGTGCAAGAAGTGGGCTGAACGGATTACTAGAATTTAGGCTTGAGGCTTGAGGTGCGGCCTCCTAGCCCGCATTTCTCACCAGTCCGGCCAGAACGAACAACAAAGTCCCGTGGGTGCAGCGAGGGAACATCACCGTAACTGCAGAACGCGCCCCGAATCCCTCTCCCCTGTGGACGGGTAGGGCCGGGGGGGACTGAACGGTTACGCTCTCCGCAGCAGCCGGAGGAGTTCTCTGAGGTCGCGCGGCAGCGGGGCGGTTACGCTGAGCATCTCTCCCGTCGTTGGGTGAGCGAAGCTGAGTTTCCAGGCATGCAAAGGCAGGCGGCTGAGGACCACCTTGTCGTCCTCGTCCGGCCTGGATGGCCCACCGAGTTCTCGCGCCCGCAGAGCCGTCGCCCGTCCATACAGCGGATCATAAGCGAGAGGATGCCCGAGGCTCTGCAGATGCACTCGAATCTGGTGCGTCCGCCCGGTCTTGGGCCTGGCGCGCAGCAGGGTGAAGCCTCTGTAGCGCGCCAGCACCTTGAAGTGTGTTTCAGAAGGCTTGCCTTCAGCAGCGCCTTCCTCAAGCGCCACGCCCTTCTTTTGGCCGCTGTTCCCCCTCCCCTTGCGGGAGTGGCCAGAGGCTTCTGTGTTCCCCCTCCCCTTGCGGGAGGGGGCAGGGGGAGGGGGCCACTCGGGGTCGCCGGCCCGAATGTACTTGATGGGCTTAGAGACTGTCAGTTCGTCCCAGCGCACGGTCCCGGCCACCAGCGCCAGGTATTCCTTGTGAACGGCTCGCGCAGCGAAAGCCCGGATCAGCGTGTCGCGGGCAGCTTCATTCTTGGCAATGACCAGGCACCCGCTGGTCTCCATGTCCAGACGGTGGACGAAATGGAACCCCCTCTCCCCTGGCAAAGCGGCGCCAAGGCGCCGCGCTCCAGAGTAAGCGCGCTCCAGCACTTCTTCCAGCGTGTCCCGGCGGGTGAAACCGCCTTCGCCGCGATGCACCAGGACCTCGGCCGGCTTGCTGATGATCAGCAGAGCTTCGTCCTCGTACAAGCGCACCAAGTGGCGGCCGTGAGGCGTGGTCAGCCGGGGGCCGGCGGGGACGCGGGCGGCAGGATGAGGCTCTGCGGGCGCCGGCTCAAGCAACTCGAAACAGTCGCCCTCCGCGACCCGCTCAGAGCCGCCTGCAATCCGGCCGTTGAGCCGCACCAGGCGCGACCGGAAGAGCGCTTTGGCTGCACGGCGGTTCAGGCCTTCGAGCAGTGCGCAGAGAGCGCGGTCCGCCCGCCAGCCGGCGTGTTCCGGCAGCGCGTGGGCGGGCGTGTTGGGAGTTATGGGAAGTAGGGGAGTCATGCGACACAACACGCGCGCGGGCACATCTCCTGTCACTGGTAGGACAGGCTTTCCAGCCTGTCCGGACAGCCTGGAAAGGCTGTCCTACCACTGGCCCCTAGCCACTCGGCCTGAAGTCCTCCAGCATCAGCTCAACCGAAGTTGCGCCACGGAAAGCATTCAGCTTCGGACGAAAGGCAATGTCCAGCGCGCCGGTCCTGCACATATCGCTCAGCTCATTGAAGCGTTCCTGGGCGTTGAAGGCCACCACCCGCCGCGGCGTTGCGCCTTGCCGCACGTGGAAATCGAAGTGCTTGCCTTCGCGGCCCAGCGGCCTGGGCGCCCTGGTGACGGCGACGTTCAATGCGGCGAAGAGCGGGCGCGGGTTGCCGGCGCCACAGGGCTCCAGCTTCTCCAGGTCGCTGCACAGCCCGCCGTCAGCTTGCTCCAAGGTAATCGGCGCATCCACGTTCAGGACGGGCGCCGGCTCTTCAGCGCCAAGCATGCTCGCGGCCGTATCATGGAAAGCGCGGCGGAAGGCGGGGATGTTCGCGGTCTTGAGCTTCAGTCCCGCCGCCGCGGCATGGCCCCCGAACTCCAGCAGGTGCTCCTTGGTGCGCGCCAGCGCCTCGGCCAGGTGCAGGCCGCGGACGGAGCGGCCCGAGCCGCGCGCGGTCTGGCTGGCGCCGTCCACAGTCAACAGCACTGCGGGGCGGTAGAACTCCTCGACAATGCGCGAGGCGACTATGCCGATCACGCCGTGGTGCCAGGCGGGCGAGTGCAGCACCAGCGCGCGGCAGCCGGGGAGTTCCTTGAGCAGTGCCAGCGCCTGCGCCCGCGCCTCTGTGAGGATCTGGTCCTCGATTTTCTGCCGCGCGGTGTTGTAGCCGTCCAGCGCCGCGACGAGCGTGGCGGCGCGCTGCGGGTCTTCGGTGAGCAGCAGTTCCAGCGCCTCGGCCGCGTCGCCGCAGCGCCCGGCGGCATTGATGCGGGGCGCGAGGCGGAAAGTGACTTCCTGGGCGCGCGGCACACCTTCCACGCGGCAGCACTGCAGCAGCGCGCGCAAACCGGGCATGCGCGTGCGGCCGAGGGCCAGGAGGCCCTGGTAGGCCAGCACGCGGTTCTCGCCCACCAGCGGCACCACGTCGGCCAGCGTGCCGGCGCCGGCCAGCGCCACGGCGTCCAGCAGGAACGCGCGAAACTCCGGTGTCACTCTCTTGTGGTGGGAGAAATGCACCGCCAAAGCCCAGGCCAGTTTGAAAGCCAGGCCCGCGCCGCATAATTCGGCGAATGGGTAGCTGTGGCCGTCGCGGCGTTTGGGGTTGATGACCGCGTGCGCCCGCGGCACGTCCGCGCCCACGTGGTGATGGTCCACGACGATGCAGTCAATGCCCGCGCGGGCGAAGGCCGCCAGGTGCTCGTGGGCATTGGTGCCGTTGTCCAGCGTGATCAGGAGCTGGGGTTTGCGCCGCCCGATGGCTGCGGCCGCCTCCGGCGACAGGCCATAACCGTGCGCGCGGTCCGGGACGTAGGATTCAACCTGAAACCCGTTGCGCACGCCCGTCTTCACGACGCGGAAGAAACGGTCCAGCAAGGCCGTGGCCGCCAGCCCGTCCACGTCGTAGTCGCCGAAGAGGACAATCTTCTGGCCCTTCTCCACGGCCGCGGCGATGCGCGCCACGGCCTGGGCCATGTCGGGCAGGAGGTGCGGTTCGTGGAGCAGGTCCATGCCGCGGGCCAGGTATTGGCCCGCCGTCCCGCGATTGTCATACCCGCGCCGCACCAGCAGCCGCGCACAGACTGGCGAAAGGCGCAACGCGCGCGCCAAGTCCTCGGCGGCGGCCTCCTGCGGCGGCCCTTCCGGCGGGGCGATGTTCCAGCGCTTAGCCTGCATTTCTCACCCGTCACCCCTCACCCCTCGCCTCTCGCCCCTCGCCCCTCTCCACGCCTCACGGTTGCTTCTTCTTCTCAAAACTCTCCTCTATAGTCTCGGCACAGGAAAGCAAGTTGTGCACAACTCCTTCGAAAGCTTCGAACGAGAAGCCGCCGAGGAAAACAGCCATGGAGAGGTCATAACGCCCCTCCACCGGCGAGACCGCGACGCAATGGTCCCAGCAGATTTCCATGGTGGCTTGCAGCAGGCTGATGGCGTCTTCGAGTTTCCCCGAGGGGAAGTCCACGGTGCGCGTGGTGACGGCGACGAGGTCGTAATCTTCGCTGATCCAGGCCGTGGCCTCAAAGGGCCGGCCGTCCACGCAGAAGAGCACGTGGTTCTCGTCCGCCACCTGCAAGCCGCCGCTGAACTCTTCCAGCGCCCGGGCGTAGTCCGCGATTTTCTCCATGAAGTAACGGCGCTCGATGTCATGATCCATGCGCAACGAAGATACTCGCTGCGGGCCGGTTTTCCAAGCGTAGTATACAAAAGTCCGGCGTTTTCGCCCCCGCGGGGTATTGATTAACAGGGGGACACCGCCATGTCGAAGCAGCCGGCCAGTACACGCGCAGAGCGCCCGCGGCAGCAGTCCAGGCGCGCCTTTCTCAAATCCGCCGCACTCGGTGGCACGGGCTTGTGCTTGCTGAGCTATCGCACGCAGCCCGGCGAAGCGCCGCCCAGCGAACGGCTCAACGTGGCCGTCGTCGGCTGCTGCGGGCGCGGCGGGGACAACCTGCGCGAACTGCCCAAGGACGTGAACATCGTCGCGCTCTGCGACGTGGACGAAACGCGCGCCGCGGAGACGTTCAAGCGCTATCCGCGCGCCGGCAAGTTCAGCGACTTCCGCGTGATGCTGGACAAAGCGGACAAGGAGATTGACGCCGTCCTCGTCGCCACGCCCGACCACACCCATGCGGTGGCCGGCGCCGCGGCGCTGAAGGCGGGCAAGCACCTCTACTGCGAAAAGCCGCTGACACATTCGGTCTACGAGGCGCGCGTGCTGACCGACCTGGCGCGCGAGAAGAAACTGGCCACGCAACTGGGCACACAGATCCACGCCGGCGCCAACTACCGCCGCACAGTCGAGTTGGTCTGGTCGGGGGCGATTGGCGAGGTCAAGGAAGTGCATGTGTGGAACCCGGCGCGCTACAGCCCCGGCGACCGGCCCAAGGAGACGCCCCCGGTTCCCGCCGGCCTCGATTGGGATTTGTGGCTCGGACCCGCGCCCCAGCGCCCGTACCATCCGTGCTACGTGCCCGGCAGTTGGCGGGGCTGGTGGGATTTCGGCACCGGCGGCCTGGGCGATTTCTTCTGCCATTACGTGGACCTCGCCTTCTGGGCGCTTAAGCTGCGGCATCCTGTAAGCGTTGAGGCGGAAGGTTCGCCCGTGCACCCGGAATCGTGCGCGCAGTGGATCATCGCGCGTTACGAATTCCCTGCGCGTGAGAACCTGCCGCCGGTCAAACTCACCTGGTATGACGGCGGCAAGCAACCCCCGCTGCTTGACGAGGCCAAGCTGCCCCCGTGGAAGGCCGGCGTGCTCTTT
>JBEKKG010000554.1:0-5511 GCA_050010835.1 Planctomycetota bacterium | reverse complement strand
CAGCCCGGCACGTTCCTGCTCGATCCGCGGGCGGCGGAGAAGGCCCTCACGCCCCGCACCAAGGCGCTTATGCCTGTGCATCTGTATGGCCAGCCCGCGGACATGAGCGAGCTCCTGGACCTGGGCCGCCGCAAGGGGCTGCCCGTGCTGGAGGATGCCGCGCAAGCCCACGGCGCTCTGTATAAAGGCCGGCGCACGGGCTCACTGGGCGCGCTGGCGGGCTTCAGTTTCTACCCCAGCAAGAACCTTGGGGCGTGCGGCGAGGGCGGCATGGTCCTGACGCAAGACGCGGCGCTGGCCGCGAAAGTCCGCGCGCTGCGCGACCACGGCTCCACCCGGCGCTACTATCACGACACCGTCGGCTTCAACTATCGGATGGAAGGACTGCAAGGTTTCGTGTTGCGCACCAAGCTTCCGCATCTGGACGAGTGGAACGCGCGCCGGCAAGCCTTGGCCAGGCGCTACGATGCGATGCTCAGCGGCAGCGCCGTCCAGGCGCCGCAAGTGGCGCCCGAGCGCACCCACGTCTACCACCTGTATTGTGTCCGCCATCCGCGGCGCGAAGCCCTGGCGGAGTACCTGAGGAGTCAAGGCATCGGCAGCGCCATGCACTATCCTGTGCCGGTCCATTTGCAGCAGGCCTACGCGCGGTTGCAACTCAAGCCCGGCAGTTTCCCGAACGCGGAACAGGCGGCGCGCGAGTGTTTGAGTTTGCCGATGTACCCGGAACTGGCCGAAGAAGACGTGCAGACCGTGGCTCAGGCGATTCTGGCGTGGCTCAAGGCGGAGGGATAAGGTGTTCGACATGTGTTCCCCCTCCCCTTGCGGGAGGGGGTAGGGGGAGGGAGAAGGAAAGGGTTGACTGTGGTGCCCGTAAGCGAGTTTGCCGCAAGACGGCTGTGGTGGTCTTTCGTTTTGGCCTTCGGCCTGCTCTTGCCCGCGCTGCCAGCGGCGCAAGCGGGGCAGCCCGAGGACGCCACGGCAGCCGCGAAGGATGCCGAAGCCGGCCCGGCAGTTGGAGCCCAGGCTGACGAACTCCTCAAACAGATCGCCGCCGCCAGGCTCGAGGACATCTGGGAGCCTGTCAGCACTTTGGTGCGGGCGGGCCGCAGCCACGGCCTGGCGATAACCGGACGCTTGACGCAGGGTCTGCTTGCGGACGACCAGAAGCTGCGGCTGGCCTGTGCGGACGCGCTCTGCCAGCTCAACGACACCGAAGCAGGGGCGCCTGCCCTCTGCAAACTGCTGCAAGACGGCGCCACGCCGGAAATCCGCCGCTTGGCCGCCAATGCACTCGGTCTGACGAAATCCCTGGCGGACGACGAGGCTGTGGCGAAGGCGCTCGCCGCCGCTCTGGCCAAAGAGAGCGACGGCCTGGCCAAAGTCAGCCTGGCGCGCAGCCTGGCGCTGCTCGGGCCTCAGCAGGAAGGGCGCGAGGCGTTGCGCAAACTGCTGGCCCAGGCCCCTGAGCAGAACGTGCGCGATGAGGCCGCGCTGGCGCTGGCCGAGAACGGGGCCGCGCGGACACCTGAGGTGCTGCTGCGGCTTAAGGACCTTAACAGCGAACCAACCGCGCAGGGCGACCGCGCGCGCGCGCTGCTGAGAAGCGAGGGCACTGCCGGCGCGGCGCCCGATCCCAAGGTGGCGCGCGGCGAGCAACTGCTGCGTGAGATCTGCCAGAAAATAAAGGACGCCTATCCCGACGAGGAGAAGGGCGACGCCGACAAGCTCTTCGAGGACGCGGCCAAGGGCATGGTCGCGGGGCTCGATCCCTTTTCGCAATACCTGGACCGCGAAGCGGCCAGGCAGACCCAGGAAATGCTCCAGCAGGACTACGGCGGCATCGGGGCCTACGTCGAAGAGCAGAATGGGCACTTCATCATTCGCAGCCCCATGTACGATTCTCCCGCCGACCGCGCCGGCTTGCGCGCCGGCGACATCATCCAGGAAGTGGACGGCCAGAAAGCCAGCGACTTGCTGGGCAAGGGCGGCATGAACTCCGTCATCGCCAAACTGAAAGGCAAGCCCGGCACGCCGGTGAAGGTCAAGTACTACCGGCGCGGCTTCTTCAAGCCGGTGGAAGTGACGATTGTGCGCGGGAGCATTCGCATTGAAAGCGTCTTGTCCGCGCTGCTGCCGGGCGAGCTGGGCTACGTTCGGCTGCTGCGCTTCGGCGAGCGCAGCCGCGAGGAAATGCAAAAGGCCCTCGACCAGCTCTTGAAGACGCAACATGCCAAAGCGCTCATCCTGGATCTGCGTGACAACCCCGGGGGCCTTTTGCGCTCGGCGGTTGACATAGCCGACTTGTTCCTTGCCGGCAACAAGCTGGTCGTTTACTCCGAGGGCCGGAAGAGCTTCGCCCCGCGCAAGGAGTTCTATTCGAGCGGCGGCCCCGAAAAGGAGTCCTACCCGCTGGCGGTGCTGGTGGGGCCGGGGTCGGCGTCCGCGAGTGAGATCGTCGCCGGCGCGATGCAGGACCTCCACCGCGCCGTTCTGATTGGCGAGAAGACCTTCGGGAAGGGCTCGGTGCAGCAACTCATCCCCATGAACGCGACGGGACGCCAGACCAACTTGCGCCTGACCATCGCCAAGTACTACTTGCCTTCGGGACGGTGCATCCACGAAAAAGGCGTTGAGCCGGACGTGCAGGCGAAGCGGCCCGAGATTCAGGGTTGGGTCGTCGAAGGCCTGCAGGAACTGCGCGACAAAGCCGTGTTTGCCGGCTACCTGAGCACTGCCTGGGACGCCAACAAGGAGCTGTGCGCCAAGCTGGCCCTGGACGACGAGGGCAAGTGCGAAAACTGGCCCGGCTTTGAGAACTTCTACAAGGGCCTCAATACGCGCCTCGACCGCAACGACGTCCGCGCCGCGGTGCGCACTGAAGCGCGGCGCCGCCTCCAGGACGAACAGAAGAAGGAATTGGTTTACGATCTCGAGACCGACGTGGTTTTGGAGCGCGGCGTCCTGGAGATCCTGAAGAAGCTCAACAGCGACCCGCTGCTGATCGCCGAGTACAAGGCCTTGCCCGACAAGTTCAAGAAGAAGGACGAAATGGGGCCGCCGGAACCGAATGCGCCGTAGTCCTCGTGATTCACCACAGAGACACAGAGGCACAGGGAAGAGATTTTCGATTTTCCCTTTCAGCATGTCCCGCGGTGCAATCGAAAATCCAAAATCCCCCTACAGCCGCCACGGGGCCCGGTACGGGCGTGCGCGCATCTGGTTGGCCATCTCGTCCCCAATGAATTCCTCCTTGGCGGGGTCCCAGCGCAGCTTCCGCTCCAGCGTCAGGGCGATGTTCCCCAAGTTGGGCACGGTCGTGGTGCGGTGGCCGGTCTCCGCCGGCGCCGCGTTGCGCCCGCGCGTGCGCACCGCCCAGACGAAATCCTGCATGTGATCGCCGTGCGACTCGTGCAAGCGGATCTCGCCGGGCCGGATCACGGACCTCAGCAGCGCAGGCGGCTCGCTCTGCCTGGCCTCCTTGATCCAGCCTTTCGTCCCAATGAACTTCACTCCATAAGCATCGGTCGTGCAGACCAACGTCACGCCGCACGCGTACTTGTATTCGATGCGGAACTTGTAGAAGGTGTCCCACAAGCCTGTGTGGAAGTATTCGCCCTGCCCCTCGATCTCAATGGGACCGGAGCGGTCGGCGCCCAGGGCCCACTGCGCGATGTCGAAGGCGTGCGCACCCATGTTGGTGAGATCGCCGCCTGAGTACGCGCGCACGAAGCGGAAGTTGTAGTGGCAGCGGTCCTTGGTGTACGGCTCCCACGGCGCGGGTCCCAGCCACAGGTCGTAATCGAAACCCTCGGGCACCGGTTGCGGCTGCCACGGTTGCGGCTGGAGCGGGCGGCTGCCCACGCCGATCTCCACTGTCTTGAACTCACCGATATGCCCGTTGACCGCCAGCTCGCACATGTGGCGGAACGCAGGGTCGGAGCGGCGCTGGGTGCCGCATTGCAGCACGCGGGCATAGCGCCGCGCGGTCTCGGCAATCGCGCGGCCTTCGGCGATGGTCAGCGTCAGCGGCTTCTCGCAGTACACGTCCTTGCCGGCCTGCAGGGCCGCTATGGCCATCAGCGCGTGCCAGTGGTCCGGCGTCCCGATGGCGACAGCATCCAGGTCCGGGCGCTCCAGCAGCTCGCGAAAATCGCCGTACGCGTCGCACCCCGCGCCGGCTCCGTAGGCGGCGCCTACCTTGTTGGCGGCGTTTTCGCGCCGCGAGCGGTCTACGTCGCAGACCGCCACGACGCGCGCCGCACTGTTTTTCAGCAAAGCGTCCAGCAGGTCGCCGCCGCGGTTGCCATTGCCGATGACGGCCGCGTTCACGCGCTCATTGGCGCCCCAGGCCGTCCGTGGGATGATAAGCGGCGCCGCCACGGCTGCCCCGGCGGCGAGCCCCAGGAACTTGCGACGCGTTACGCGGGATGTGTTCATGGCGTTTTCTCCGTACCGCGGGCGTCCCGCCCGCCATCGTCCTTGTGCTCTGTCGGCCTGTCACAGGCGGGCGGGACGCCCGCGGTACATCGCCATCACAGTCCCACGTGTTCCGTGCGCGAGATGATCTCGTCCTGAAGTTCGCGCGACAGGTCGCAGAAGTAATCGCTGTAACCGGCGACGCGCACGATCAGTCCGCGGTGCGAGACAGGGTCGGCCTGCGCCTGGCGCAGCGTGGCCGCACTGACGACGTTGAACTGCACGTGATGGCCATTCAGCTTGAAGTAGCCGCGCACAAGCTGGGCCACCTTGTCCAGGCCATTGCCGGCGGGGACGCCTGCGCTCCCAGCGGCGCTGCCTTCGTCCGCCAGGAGGGAGGGGCTGAACTTGATGTTGAGCAGCGTACCGCCGGTCTTGAGGTGGTCCATTTTGGATGCCGATTTGAAGACGGCCGTCGGCCCGCGGCGGTCAGCGCCCTGGACCGGCGAAATCCCCTCGGAGAGCGGCTGGCCGGCCTGGCGTCCGTCGGGCATGGCGCCGGTCACGGAGCCGAAGTAAATGTGGCTGGTGGTCGGGAGCATCTCCACGCGGTAATGTCCGCCTTTGCCGTTGGGCCGGCCATCCAGTTCCTCGAAGAGCACGTTGAAAGCCCGGACCATGAGCTGGTCGCTGTAATCGTCATCGTTGCCGTATTTGTGGGTGCGGTTGGTGAGCCGTTGGCGCAGCACCTCGCCTGTACCGTTCCCCCTCCCCTTGCGGGAGGGGGCAGGGGGAGGGCCTTTTGCGGACGAATCGAAGTTCCTGTCCAAGGTTTTGACCAGTTCTCCCAGCGATATGTCTTTCTCCTCGAAGACGACTTGCTTGAGCGCGGCCAGGCAATCGGTGAGGCTGCCGATGCCCACGAACTGAACGTAGGAGTTGTTATACCTGGCCCCGCCGGCATTGTAGTCGCGGCCCTTGCGGATGCAGTCGTCGGTGAGCACCGAGAGGAACGGCGCGGGCATCTCCATCGCATACATGCGCTCGACGAGCTGGTTTCCGCGCAGCTTGAGCTCCAGGAAGTGATGCAGT
>JBEKKG010000553.1:0-5511 GCA_050010835.1 Planctomycetota bacterium | reverse complement strand
CAAGACCCCGCAGGGCCGGCTGTGCGCGGACCGCGTCAAGCTGGCTCTGCCGGTCTTCGGTGCGATCATCTCGAAATCAGCCATCAGCAGGTTCTGCCGCACGCTGGGCACTCTGGTGCAGTCAGGTGTGCCGATCCTCGAAGCCCTGGCCATCATCCAACATGCCACGGGCAACCAGGTGGTTGCGAACGCCGTGGGGACCGTGCAGAGCTCGATCAAGGAAGGCGACACCATTGCCGAACCGCTGCGGCACAGCGGTGTTTTCGACGACCTGGTGGTCAACATGATCCAGGTCGGCGAGGAGACCGGCGAGTTGGACCGCATGTTGATCAAGGTCGCGGACACTTACGACGGCGAGGTGGACACGCTGGTGGGCGCGCTGATGAGCCTGCTGGAGCCGCTCCTGATCGTGGGCCTTGGCGGAGTGGTGGGGTTCATCGTCATCGCGTTGTTCCTGCCGCTGCTGAGGATCATGGAGAGCTTCCACTAAGCGGTCACAAGCAGCGCCTTGCGGTAAAGCTCTTCGGTCCGCTCCGCGATCGCCGCAGCGGTGAATTCGGCCAGGACCTTCTCCTTGGCGGCAGCACCCAGGGCCGCGGCGCGGGCGGGGTCGGCCAGCAAAGATTTCATGGCTCCCGCGAGCGCCTCAATGTCGCCCGGCGGAACGAGCAGGCCGGTTTGCCCGTCACTGACGATCTCGTTGGTGCCGCCGACATCGGTGGCTACCACCGGCAGACCCAGGGCGCCGGCCTGCTTGAGCACCGTGGAGCTGGCTTCCCGCGCCACGGAAGTCAGCACCACCAGGTCAAAACTCGCCATGACCGGCAGAATGTCCTTGCGGAACCCGGCCAGGTGGAAACGTGCGGGCATGTCGCCGGCCTGAGTCCGCGCGCGGATGTCCGCTTCCAGAGGCCCGTGGCCGACCAGGCAGAAACGGACCTGCGGCAGTTCGCGCCCGGTCTTTTCCGCCGCCGCGACGAAGTCCAGCGGCGCCTTGTCCGGGTGAAAGGTGTTGGCTACGAACCCCACCAAAGGCGTGGCGTCGTCGAGTTGGAGTTCCTGGCGCAGCACCCGCGGCACAGGCCCTGGGTTGATGAACTCCTGCGGCAAGGGCGAATGCAGCGTCACCAGACGTTCCGCGGGCAACAGGCCGGCATCAATGAAAAACCGCTTCTGCGAGCCGAAGATGGTGATCACCTGCGTGGTCAGGCGCCTGAAAAGCCAGCGGTTGAACACGTGGCCCGCGATGGGGAAGATATTATGGCGCGTGCGGAAGACTTTGGTCGCAGGGCTGTAGAGTCTGGCGGCCAAGGCGCCAATCCAGTGGTCCTGGGAGCCGTGGCAATGGTAAATCTGCACGCCCTTGGCGCGCAGAAACGCGCCGAGGCACGCCACGTCGCGCATAAACGCCACGGGCCGGAAGCCCTTGCGGAAGCGGCAGCCCGTGAAGGTCTCAAGCCCGGCTTCGGTTGCGCGCGCGGCCAGTTGGCTGCCTGGCGGGCAGACGAGCGTGACGTTGTGCCCGCGCAAGGCGAAAGCTTTGCTGAGCGCCAAAGCGACTTCCGCCTGCCCGCCCCAGAGAAGGTGGAAATCGGCGTGGGCGATGGTCAAGGGGCTTGCTTCCAGCATGAGCGACAGTGTACCTGAGAAGAATGAGGAAAACCACGAAGAAGATGGACGATCCGCGCAGGTGGGTGCATAACCGGACTTGCGGCGTTGCCCCGGAAGGGGCAAGGGATGGTAGCCGGGGGCAAGCGCAGCGCTGCCCCCGGAAGGCAGCCCCCACGTGGAGCGCGCCCTGGAAAGGGCGCTGGAACAGGTGGCCGCAGCATTCCAGCGCCCCGCCGGGGGCGCTTCCGCATCCACGCCACTCCACCGGGGGCTGCGGCCGCTACGGCGGCCTTGCCCCCGGCTACCATCCGCGGCGCCTGTCGGCGCCAACCACAAACCGCCCAAAGACGGGAGGATGACAAGCCCGACGGGGGAGAGGACACGACCCGCAAGTCCGGTGATGCACCCCGCGCGGGTCTGCGTTTTCTTCGTGGTAAAGAAGTGGTTGAACGCTCGCCCGCGCGCTAGTATGTATCGGGAACCATGAGCGAAACCGAAGCTATTTCCGAGGCGCACCTGGCGCCTTACGCCATGCGCGAGGCGCTCTCCCGCGGGCGCGCCTGGCCGGATCATGACGCGCCCTATCGCGGCCTGTTCCAGCGCGACCGCGACCGCATTGTGCACTCCTCCGCGTTTCGCCGCCTCCAATACAAGACCCAGGTCTTCGTCAGCGTGATGGAGGGCGATTACTACCGCAACCGCCTGACGCACACGCTGGAAGTCACCCAGATCGCCCGCACCCTGGCGCGCGCTCTGGCGCTCAACGAGGACCTGACGGAAGCCCTCGCCCTGGCGCACGACCTGGGCCACGGGCCGTTCGGGCATTCCGGCGAGCGGGCGCTCCAGGAGATGATGCGCGGCCACGGCGGCTTCGAGCATAACGCCCAGGGCCTGCGCGTCGTGGATTTCCTGGAGCAGCGTTATACGCGCTTTCGCGGGTTGAACCTGGCCTACGAGACGCGCGAAGGTTACGCCAAGAACTGCGTGCCCGCGGGCAAGCCGGGCCGCCCGCGCGCGGAACTGGGCTTTGCCCCGGATGAGATGCCGCCGCTGGAAGTGCAGCTCGTCGGGCACGCCGACGAGATCGCCTACGACACGCACGACCTGGATGACGGTCTTGTCTCCGGCGCCTTGGCCGAAGAACAAGTGCGCGCTGTGCCGCTGTGGCGCGACACCGAGGCGCAGGTGCTGCGCGAGCATGAGGCTTGCAAGCACGACCACCGCATGCGCTGGCGCGCCGTAGTCCGGCGGCTGATTGCGACGCTGGTGGGCGATCTGCTGGCCGAGACGCGCCGCCGCGTGCAGGCCCGGCGCATTGCCAGCCTCGCGGACGTGCGGCGTTGCAGCGACGAACTGGTGGACTTCTCCGCGGAACTGGCGCCGCACAAGCTGGAGTTGGAGGCCTTTCTGACGGAGCGTTTCTACGAAGGCCCCAAAGTGCGGGAAGTCACGGCCCTGTGGGAGGAGCGCCTGAAACAGCTCTTCGGCGCTTACGCGAACGATCCCCGCCGCTTGCCCGAGGACTACCTGCGGCGCGTCGAGCGGGACGGCGAGAAACTCCAGCGCGTGATCTGCGATTACGTCGCCGGCATGACCGACCGCTTCACGAGCAGGCAATGGGAGCTGTTGGTGGGAAAGTAACATTGGCAAAACCTATGGCGCTTTAGGACCCCGCCGCGGATCGGCAATGATCTCACCGAGCCGCAGCGTCTCCAGCACTCTGTCCCACACCGGGGTGCACCGCTTGGCCTCGTCCGCCCAGAACTCGAACGTAATCATCGCCTGAATGCAGTTCTCGCGGGCCAGACACAGACGCGAACGCGCGTCCCGCTTTCCGACCGGGTCAACGAAACACATCTCGCGCCACGCGATTGCCATTGCCCCCTTGCGCCGTTCGTGGATGCCGCCCATTTCGTAGATCGGCCGCTTGTCGCCCTTGGCGGCGACCTTCACTTTTGTGGGCGTGAACGGTTTTTTGACGGAGAAAAAAAACGGGGCCTTGGAACTGCTCCTCGTCACGCCTCTGTCGCCCAATCAAATCATCTTTGGCCGCGTCTGGGGATTGTGGCAACAATTCCTGCCGGCAGGACTGACTCTCCTGTTCTTCTGGCTGGGTGCCGAACATCTGGTGCTAAACACCTGGACCTGGAGATATCCGCCTTTTAAAGATCCCGGAATGCTTTGGAACTTCCTCACCTCGCCCGTGTCGTGGGGCCTGGGGGTCGCGTATTCATTCCGAGGCTCATTTTATTCCTACCATTCATTTGATCCCATGGCCAATCCGGGCTTCCAGATCTTCGTCACGGCCATCGGATTTCTCACCCTGCCGGTCTTTGCCACCTACTTCGCCCTGCGCGTCAAGAATTTGTTTGTCGCCGCGGCGCTGACCTGGCTGGCGCTGCTGCTCTGCCCGTACTTTGCGTTCATGGCGCTGGGCGCCCTCTCCATTTTCTTCGACCGCCCGTTGATCCCGTCGGTGCTCTATGAGGGAGTCTTTCTGACCAGCCTGGCCTTCGCTCTGCTGGCCTGCTTCCTCCTCCGCCACAGCCTTTCCCGCCGGATTTATTCCTTCTGAATCACGGGGCCACGGCCGAAGCCGCCCCCGGCCGGGTTGGTCGAAACCCGTGGTTGGCTCAAATTCATCATTTTGGCCGGCTTGCTTCCGGCCAAGCGGGTGCTTGTCCTGGTGGAGGAGTGCGACCCGCTTTGCCGTATCTTGGGAAAGTCCATTGCGGCGGCCAAAGCCGGCAGAAGACAGTTGCCCGGCGACGGTCTGGAGACGACTCTTGCGATAACCGATGACAAATTTTCAATTCGCACCCGTGGTGCGCTTCCCTCTGTTGTTCTAACTACCAATTCTCAATTGAAAGGTCCGAAATCTTAAAGCGCTTCTTCGCCGACAGCAGTTCCCCAAAAAGTGAAATCCAGCCTGGCCGGATCAACGCCCTGTTTCCAGCATTGCATTGCTCCCGCCCTTGGACATACAGTGGCACTCATGATATGAAGACTAACGGGGCAATCCTAAAACTGCAGCGCTCCGCCGCCACCCAGGCCCCGCCCCGCCGCCTCAAACAATGAACACCGAGGAAAAGAACCGCCAACTCGCCGTCTTCCCCCGCTCCAATCCTCATCCCGTCCTGGAGTTCTCCTCCGACGGCCAACTCACCTACAGCAACGACGCCGCCCAGCGCATGGCCGCTTCGCTGGGCGAACAATCCATGCTCCCCATTTTGCCCCCCGACACCAAGGCCATCATCCACCAGTGCCTTCTGACCGGCGAAAACAAACTCAACCTCCACACCACCCTCAAGGATCGCACCATTGCCTGGTCCTTCATCCCCATCGCCGAGAGCAGGACGGTGCATTGCTACGCCAATGAAATCACCGAGCGCCTGGCCCTGGAGGCCCAGTTGCGCCATTCCGTCAAAATGGAGGCCGTCGGCCAGTTGGCCGCCGGCGTCGCCCACGATTTCAACAACATCCTCACCATCATTCAGGGCCATGCCGATCTGCTCTTGCAGGCGCAGCCTCTGCCCGCCGCCACCGAGAAGTCCCTCCGCCAAATCTGGTCCGCCGCCGACCGCGCCGGCAAACTCATCGGGCAGTTGCTCATGTTCAGCCGCAAACAAGTCATGCAGCCGCGCTTCCTCGACTTGAACGAAGTCATTTCCCATGTCGGCCCCATGTTGCAGCGCATGCTCGGCGATGCCATCACCCTGGAGTTTGCCTCCGTCCCAAACCTTCCCGTCGTCTATGCCGACGTGGGCATGATCGAACAGGTTCTGGTCAACCTCTCCATCAACGCCCGCGACGCCATGCCCGCCGGCGGCAAACTCACCCTCAGCGCCGCTCCCAGGGTGCTCGAACCCGTCGCCTGCGTCGTCAATCCCGAAGCCCGCC
>JBEKKG010000552.1:0-5521 GCA_050010835.1 Planctomycetota bacterium | reverse complement strand
CTTCGGCGACAGCGAGAAACTGGAGCTGGATGCGGCGCGCCGCCAGCCGGACTCCGGCATGGCGCGGTGGTGCGTGGCGGGGATTCTGCGGGTACGTTTTCTCGACCACGCCAATAGCAGCGACGAGAACGAACGGCGCCAGGGCACGCGTGACGCGGAGAAGCTGATCTGCGAGCTGCAAGCCGTGCTCGCCTGCCAGGACGCCTGTGATTTCACGGACCCGCTGACGGTGCGCGTTTACATGGCCGAGGCCCTCTTGTACCTGGACAAGGATGCAGAAGCGCGAGCGGCGATCGCGGCCGCCCTGCCGCCGCCCGGACCTCTGCCAGCCTGGCGCGAGACCGGCCGGCTTTTCAGGGACTTGCCGGAGACCCGCAGGCAGCGCGTGAAGAGCACGTATCTTCAGCAATCGGTGGCCAAGGCATACTTGCTCCTGGGCCATATCAGCTTGCGGCAATCAGCCGCGGCGGCAACCGCGGAAGCTCGGATTTCCTGTGCGCGTGACGCCGTCTTGCGGGCGGACCAGTCGCTGGCGGTGCATCCGCTGCAAGACGAAGCGCTGCTGCTGAAAGGCAAGGCGCTCATCCGGGCCGCCTACTTGCTCGCGGACGACGGCGCGATGGCAGAGGCGCGCAAGGAGTATGAGGCAGCCAAGACCATCCTCTCGAATCTGGCTGCTTCTTCGCCGCAAGCTGACGCAGCCAGGCGCATCCTGGATAATGTGCCGCCACCGGTTCCAGGCCTTAGGCCTTAGCCCCGAAAATTCACCGCAGAGACGCAGAGCACGCAGAGTGAAGAAAGAATTTCGAGAATCATTCTGTCCATTCTCCCTGCTGTTCTCTGCGCTCTCTGCGTCTCTGCGGTGAATAATGCGAGGCATTGGGGGCGCACGGTGAGGAGACAGAGCCTCAAGCCTTTTCTTGGCAGAAAACCCAAGAATCAGGCCGCGCTCAGTATATACTCGTGGACCAGCATGAAAGCCCTCGAACGTCCTTTCGTGGTTGCATTACTACTGGTCTTGGCCACGGCGGTCCTGCTTCACGGCAACCTGACAGCGCCATTCAGCCGCCTGGACGACCATCGTCTTATGTGCTTCGCCGTTCAAGGGCCCTGGACGAAGCTGTTCCGTACCCACCCCAGCAGGTTCTTCGCGCCGCTCGCCGATCTCTCGTACCGCCTCGACCGCGTGCTCTTCGGTCCGGCGGCGGAAGAGGTGCAGTACTCGTTTGGCCGGACGGGAGCAGACCGCAGGTTCCCAAGCAGCCGGGAGTGGGTGCCAGCCCCCGTCCGGCCTTGGGCCTACGGGCCGCGGCTGACGAACGGGCTGTACCATCTGCTGGCGGGATTCTTCCTGTGGCTGTTCCTGTCGCGGTTAGGCGCGGGTGCCGCCACGGCGGCGTTCGTGGCGCTGGCCTGGGCGGTCCATCCCCTGGCGCTGGAGTCGGTGGCGTGGGTGAGTGAGAGGAGGAACACGCTGTGCGCCATGTTCGGCTTTGCCTCCCTGGCCGCCTGGACGGTCCGGCCCGCCAGGCCCTGGCGGCTGCCGCTGGTGTGGCTGTTGTTCGCCGCAGCGCTGCTCAGCAAAGTGTCGGCGCTGAGTTTCGTGCCGTTATTCGCGGCTTTGGAGTTCAGCGCTCCAGGGGGGGAGAAGTTCGCTTGGCGGGACGGGCGGCAGTGGGCGGGGGCGCTGGAGCGGCTCAGCGGACAACTGGTCCTTGCAGTACTTGCCGCCTGGACAATGATGAGCCTCTTCGAGCACGAAATCGCCGCGCCGCCAGGCGGAAACGCCTGGACCGGGCTGCTCACCGACAGCTCGATATTCTGGCGCTACACGCGCAACCTGCTGCTGCCGCTGGACCTGAGTTTCTTCTATGGAGTGGAACCGGTATGCAGTCTGAGCGACCCGCGATTGTGGTTGTGCGGCGGGACCTTGGCGCTGTTGTGGGGCGCGCTCTTCTGGCTGGCCGGCCCGCCCCTCACCCTCCCCTCTCCCCAAAGGGGAGAGGGTGGGGTGAGGGGGCGGTGGCTGGTACTGCTTGGCTTTGTCTGGTTTTTCGGCGGCTTGGGACCGAATGCGAACCTTGTGGCGACTGCCTTCCCGATGCAGGATCGCTATCTGTACCTTCCGTCGCCAGGCTTGTTGCTGGCGCTGGGCGTGGCGCTGCGGGGCCTGGCCGAGCGTACCGCGGCGGTGAGCCGGGCGCTGCCTTTGGGGGGCGCAGCCTACCTGGTGCTGCTGGCGGCGCTGTGCGCGGTCCGTTCAGACCTCTTCGGCGACAGCAAGGAACTGGAAATTGATGCGGCGCGCCTCCAGCCGTCCTGCGCCATGGCCCAGTTATGCGCCGCCAACGCCTGGCGGGACAAGTACTGGGAGCACGCGCGGCGGGGCGAGCAGCTTCCCGGCGGCTCGCTGCAATGGCAGCAGGAGGTCGCAGGCGCGGAGGACTGCGCCGCCAAGGCCCTGGCGCATTTCGGGGCCGCCGAGCGCTGCACGGGCTTTCAGGAGCATGTGGATTACTTTACACTGCGGCTGTGGCAGGCAGAAATCCTGGTGGCTTTGGGAAGGTACGACGAAGCCTGCGTCTCGCTGGGCCCGTTGCCGCCGCCCGGCCTGCCCATGCGCCCGGAGCCGGAGGATTCCGACGAGCCGGACGCTTCCGATTGGGAAGCCCATCTGCCCGGCTATCCGCAGCGCACGCTGGCAGGAGCGTGGTTGATCCGTGCCGAGACAAGTCTGCGGCGCTGTGGCGTCCCGGGGATCACCACCGCACAAAAGATGGCTTTGGCCGAGGAGGCGCGGCAGGAAGCCGAGGAGTCGCTGAAGGTCCACAAGCTGGATGACGAGGCCCGTGTCCTGTGGGCGCGCGCGCAGATCGTGATTTCGGACCAATACCTTGCGCGGAAAGACCTGGCCACGGCACTGAAGCTGTACAACGAAGCCGTGGCGAAGCTGAAAGAAGTACCCCCAGGATCGCTTTCGGCCTACAGCGCCCAGCGCATCTTGGACAATATCCCGCCGCCGGGAACCGTTCAGTCCGAGCCGCGACCGTGAGGGAGCGGACACTACCGCTTGCTTACGCGCGCGGCTCGGAAACTGAACGGTTACCGCCGCCAAAAGAAAGTGGCAAGTGACAGGTGGCAAGTGCTAGACTGCCGGTTGTGAAACACGCGTTCTGGGAAAAATGACACTTGGCCCGCGGGGAAGACGGACGCGGCATGTGAACTGAGCGGAGGAAGCGGTAAATGTTGGAACAGCCCAAGACACGGCCGGAATGGTTGCGCGAAACAACGTTGGTCTCAGCGGCGCTGCCGGAGCCGCCGCTGGTGCGCAAGTACGCCGGCG
Organism: Planctomycetota bacterium; assembly: GCA_050010835.1. GTDB lineage: Bacteria > Planctomycetota > SZUA-567 > H5-PLA8 > H5-PLA8 > JAPLOD01. The sequence goes on along the minus strand of JBEKKG010000552.1, from coordinate 2,178 downwards.
GGCAACCCCTCGACGTGGACCAGGAGTATGAAAGAGCGTTGCGGGAGGAGACGCTGGAGAGCCTGGTTGCGGCGGGTGTCACGCTGGTTTGGGTGCGGTTCTACAGCGGCTTCGGCTTGGAGTTTGAGAAGGCCGAGATCGAGCGCGTGCGGGATTTCATGGTCCGGGCACAGGCGCGAGGCTTGCGTGTGGCCGCGGCGGTGCAGTTGGGGCTGGTTGTGCCGGAAACCCTGCTGCTGGAAGAACAGGAGTGCCACAACTGGCTGCAGGTCAACGCGGACGGCCAGCATGTTCTGGCCGGCGGCCATGCGGCAGGCGTGCGGCCTTGTTACAACTGCGAAGGCTTCCTGCGCTACGCGGAGCGCGTCTGTCTCCTGGCCGTGGATGCCGGCGCGGACTTGGTGCAGCTTGAGAACGTGAGCTACAACTTGGAACCGGACACCTGTTGCTGTCCGCTGTGCGTGGCCGCGTTCCGGGACTTTTTGAGGCAACAGTACGGCGCGCATGATGAGAAGACGCGCCAAGCCGGGCTGGCGCGCTTCGGGCACAATAGCTTTATTCACGTTCGGCCGCCGGCAATGGAGGATGACTGGTCAGGAAGCAGTGATGTCCGGGCGCCGCATGAGCAGGAATGGATGAAGTTCAAGGTGCGCACATTGACGGCATGTCTGGGGCGGTTATCCCAGGCGATCACGCGGCGCGACCCAGAATGTGCGGTCGGCGCTGATTTGCTGCGCGGCCGCTATTCGCTCGGAGAGACACTGCATGGGGTCAGCTACCCGGCGCACATTCCCCTGGTGGATTTTGTCAGGCCTGCGCGCGCATTTTCCATTGCACATCCGTTCAGTCCGTATGGCGAGTCGCCGGGAGGCGCGCCGGAGCATCCTGCCGGCGAGCCCAAGTCCCCGGAGTTGGCGCCTGCTTATTTACATCCTTTGGCGGTGGCCGCGGAGCTGAAGTTGGCACACGCTTTCGGGGTGGCTGCCGAAACGAGCGCCGGCGCAGCGCGCGAGCTGAAGTTGTTGATGGCTTGGGGGCTGGCCACGGAAACCAACCTTGGCGTGGCCCCGCTGGAGACAGGGCTGGCCTTGAACCTGATGCACAATCCCTTCGGGCTGGGCTGCTTGGCCGAGGATGGCCCTCTGGGGTCGCAGGAGCAGGCGGCGCGCGAGGAGAGCATGAAGACAGTTCGCGCTTACCTGGACTTCTACACCAGGCACAAGGCCGCGCTCCTTAGTGCGCGCAGCCTGGCGGCCGTGGCCATCTACCACGACACAGCCAACGAACTTTTTTGGCCGGCAACACCGCATGGGGAGAATCAGGAGTTGGAAGCGAAACTCGAAGCGGGGGGCTGGAACTGTGAGCCGCTCTATCCCAACCAGTTCCCTGACATCTCGCGCTATCGTTGCGTTGTCGTGGCGTGCGCAAGGTTGCTGGCAGACGAAGCGGTCCAGGTCTTCACGCGCTACGTGGAAGCCGGCGGCGGGCTGGTCGTGTTCAGCCATTGGGGCAAGCACGACGAGTGGGGCCGTGAACGCGCGCAGCCTGCGTTAGCGGCGTTGCTCGGACCAGATTATCTGGATGGTCTGCCCGCGTTAACGCCGTTGTGTTATAAGGGCGAGCCCCCGAAGCCTCTGCAACGGCAAGTGGGTGCAGGCCGCGTCGCCTTTGTGTCTTGGGCCAGGAGTGATGAAGGCACGCTTGCGGCTGTAAGTTTCGCGGCTGGAGGCGCACCGCCGTGGAGCGTCCAGAGAGAAGGGACACGGCCCTTGTCCTGGGCGGTGCAGGCCGCGGACGGCACGCTGCTGCTTCATGCCGCCGAGCTCTCGTTGAACGCCCCAGCGGGCGGACTGCGCTGCTCAATCGCCTGCGACAAGCAGCCCCAGCAAGTGCTGCCCTGCGCCCCCGGCCGGGAATTCGCGCCCGTGGCTTTCACCTGGGAGAACGGCCGGGCGAGCTTTGAGCTGAGCGCCGAAGCAGCCGGCGGGCAGATGCCCAGGTATGTGATGTTCAGGGCGGAGTTCCAGGCGGCGCAGCAATGAAGGTCCGTTTCCCCCTCCCCTTGCGGGAGGGGTAGGGGGAGGGGTATCACTTCTCGCCAGATTCGTCGGCAGCAGCAGTGCTGACGTCCTCGGCCTCGGTTTTGCCGCCATCGGGGTCTGATGCCCGCGCTTTCTT